>JASFVU010000134.1:0-6950 GCA_050049665.1 Bacteroidales bacterium
AAAACACTATATTTTCCCCGTCGGGGGTCCAGAACGCATTTGTCTGAACATATTCAGGAGAATTTGCACCCGGAAGCTCCCAGAGTTTGCCTGTCTGCCTGTCGTAAACGGCCAAAACACCATTTACCGGAAAAAATAATTGTGAAAAAGGAATAACATCCGGATTAAAACCAAAATCATGGATCACTACACGGTCTTTAACAGTAGTAACAACATACCTCCCATTGGGTGAAACTTTTGAGAACATGCCAAATGTTTTACTAGCCTGAAGCTTATTCCATGATATGTATTTGCTTGTGTCGAATACAATGGTGTCTTCTATCCCGGCCAGAAAATACCCTCCTTTATCCCGGTGAGCAGCATCAAAATCCAATCCGATGATCTTTCCGTCGTCTGAAGATGAATGGCAATTCCCGCACACCAGAAACTTCTGCATCGCATACTTCGGAGGATCTTCACTGCCAACGTTAACAAGCCGGTAATTCATGGAATCTAGATGCATCTCGGCATAAGCAAACGGCAATGGGATCTCACGATACAATATAGGAGCGCCTACCTCGTCTTCCGACACTTTAAAGGTCATTTTCGCTTTTTCCGGTCTGATGTCTTGTCCCGGTGCGGGTTGCCGAACTATTTCCGCAATGATATTCCGGTTCCCGGAATAAGCCTTCAGATTATACCATTGTTCTGATCCGGGTATCCATTCCTGCGAGGCAACAACAGTATCGATCCTGAAATCACCGTTCCTGGTATACAGAGATAACTTCCATTGTGTTACATCTTTATTAAGATCATGCCACCGAAACGTCGGGGCGGGAAATTCGGGCGGGAACAATGAATTCCTGAAAGGGTAAGTAAAGACCAGGTCTTTCTCTTTCTTCTGCAGCAAATGCTTTGCAACAAAATAACCGGGTATGGCAATAATTACTATTGCTATAAGGAATATTATGAGTCCCTTCCTTTTCAATACATTACACTTTGCTAATTATCAAAACCTTGTCATTCTACAAAAGGTAAAGATATAAAATACTCAAATGAAATCATTATTTTAGTTCAGCAACTCCTTCAATTTCAACAAGGAGATCATCCCTGCAGATATCTGCAATAAGGTACGATACCTGTATGCCTTCAAAGTAATTGTTACATATTTCTTTTACAACCGGCATGTCCGCTTCATTTTTAACATAGATCCGCAGAAAGAGATATGTTAACGTTTCCCGGCCCTTATTGAACCCTGATCTCACCAAATTCTCCAGGGATACAAGGTTCGAAATATTATCGATGGTAACCACCGTTTGTTTTCTGACATCATTCAGCCCGATGGTTTTTTCATTGTGGATCGATGCCGTTCCCGAAATGAATATATTTTTATGACCATTGAGCGAAATGAATTTTGCTCTTTCAAATTTAGGGGTTGTTTTTTCCTGTAACTTCATGAATGAATTCCCGATAAGTACTTTCTGCGAATAATTGTAGGCATCGACCTGATTCGGATTCTTCACCGGAAGGATCTTTACGTTTTCAAGGGGTTTTACTGCATAAAATTCTATCAGTACTCCTCCGTAATTCATGCCTATTCCGGTAGCTGCCGGAAAACCGTTTGTAAATTCGCTCTGCGAATAATAAAATGACCTGATATCATTCAGCACCTGGTAGTTCTGTACTGATCTCTCTCCATTCCTGTGTAAACTGACAATTTCCTCAACATAATTCCACTGCCGTACAATATCGGAAAAGGACATGGATTCCTCAGTTAACACATCGTTCATTAATTTGTAGGAATCTTCGACCTGATCACGCAAATTATCATTCGGGTTTTCCGAAGTTATCCCTGCAGCATATATTTCCTTTCCCTGGACAGAACGGATCACCGTATACGGAACGTCACGGATGGCTTTACAGGCAACTGTGGTATTGCTGCCCATGTTCTCCAACAGTGTCAGTTCAACAGACACCAGTAAATTATCGGCCGGAGGTTGAGCAATAACACTGTATGCGGGAATGTTATCGAATTTCTCATTCAGGAATGCAGATATCTTCTTTCTCGATAAAAGAAAATCCTCTTTGCTTTTTGACCTGACAAAAAAAGACAACTGAATAGTTACGGCTGTTCCCTTCCCGCTCCTGCTTTTTTCCTGAATTTTCTCAAAACAACTCTCTATCTCCCCATCAAACCCTTCTCCTTTATCCGGTTTGATGAATACCCGCTTAATATTATTCTTCATGAGACTCCCTAAAATCTGATTATGAGCGCCAAATATATAAATTATTCTTTTTATGACCCTTTAATTTCCATAGATATAAGGAATGACACCTGCCAAATAATATGTTTATTTCATGCCATCACGAAAAATTGCAGTCCTTCTGAAAATGAACATCCCGTTGTGGAAACCAATTTACCTACATGATCCCGAGAATGAGTCCAATAACAGAGAAGAATACCAGAAAGTATCCTGCATCGATCAGAAAAAGCCTGAATGATTTCCGTGCAAACAGGTAATTCGTTCCGATGGAAGTAGCCACCCAGGCAAAACCTACCAAAAATCCTGCTGTGAATCCAAAAGCAGCATCGGCTTCTTTGCCGATAAACATTTCCAATGTTAGTGCTGCAATGAAACTAAAAACAAACGACACTCCGAAAATAACAGCCATATTGGCTCTTTTTATTTCTTCATCACTCAGATTAATTTCCCGTTGCCATACTCTTCCGAAAAGTACGGGAGAGTACCACAAGCTGCCTAAGACAAAAGCAGCCAGTGTGGACAAAATAACGGAAAGCCAGTTAATTTCCGAGAAAGCAGAAGTAAGATCCATATTCACTAAGTTTTGATTTCGTTGTTATAAACAAGACAGACATCATTTTTGTTGAATCGGGAATTGAAGCTCACCGCGAAAAGCTTACGCCAGCGCTGAGAGATAAGTAGTGAGAGGTGAGTATTGAGAAATGAGAGAATGTTCATGTCTGATGAAGGATTAGCTTAAATAGTTGATGAGTCAAATAGTAATTAATAATGAAGAAAGCTTATTCCTGATGAGTTAGTAGTTGATGAGTTGAAAAAAGGGAAATTTCCCAATCCCAACCTATAAATTCCGATTAACTGAATAATGAACTGATGAAATGAAGATCCTGATAAGCCAATGGTTTGTTTCATTTAATCGATTCATCAGTTCATCGTCTTTATCGTTCTTCATACGGATGTTACCGATAATTTTATCAGGGAGTGTGAATGAACGTGTTCATTCTTCGACTCCGGTCAGCATGACTGCATCCCGGCAGGTCATCCTGTCTTTAAGATTAAACAAATTTTCCGGATAACTCATACTTATTACCGGTTATTCTGTCTCTCTATGCCAGATCTTTTCTGATCTTTTGTATAAGAGCGAGGGTATCCTTAACCTTTTCTTTTAAAAGATCAAAGTTACCCGCATTGATATCGTCCATCGGAAAAAGCTTTGATCCCATTCCAACACACCATGCTCCTGCCTTAAACCACTGAAATAAATTTTCATACGTAGGTTCAACTCCTCCGGTGGGCATAATGTTCAACCATGGTACCGGCCCTTTTATATTCTTTATGAATGATGGCCCTCCGACTTCCTTAGCCGGAAATAGTTTCACGACATCTGCCCCGGATTCACTGGCCTGGACAATTTCCGTTGCCGAACCACAACCGGGACACCAGGCAATGCCTCTGCGATTACAGATCTTTGCCGTTTCAATATCGAGTACAGGGGAAACAATAAAATTGGCCCCGAGCTGAATATAAAGTGTCGCCGTGGATGAATCCACCACCGACCCGGCCCCAAGTATCATATCCGGCAATTCTTTTTCGGTATATTTTTCAAGTTCGCCGAACGTTTCGTGAGCAAAATTACCTCTGTTTGTAAATTCAAATATTCTGAGCCCACCTTCATAACAGGCTTTTAATACATTCATACAGGTTATGGGGTCATGATGATAAAAAACAGGGACCATACCCTGATCTTTCATGGCAAGAACGACCTCTGCTTTGTAAAATTGAGCCATAGCTTTCCATTAAATTGATAAAGCACCTGCAAAGGTAAGAACATTACGCAGAATACACTAATACTATAAAACGATGTGTTTTGCCGTAAAGTAAAATGACCATATGTGAAATAAAACAAATGAAAAAACAATGGTGTATTATTCTGAAATAATATTCGTTGTTAAATCCTGTTTTAAAATTTGAAAAACTTCTTTAACTTTATATAAGAGTAAAACAATTGATCTTAATTTGCGTTAAAATATCACGAATTATAAACCTGAAAAACCAGTAATATCATTTAAAAAAATTAACCTGAAATTTAAATGTTTTTCATTCAAATTGTATTAATTTAATACCAGTTGTTTTTAAAATTGATTAATCATGTCACGTACTCACAAATGGCAATCAGAAAAAGAGAACAAAAAAAAGTTTAAGCCTGAAGGCAAGAAAAAATCCACTACAAAAAGAATGAAGTATACGGACTTCGAAGAAGAGGATGATGAAGAACAATTCATTTAATACTACTTAAATCAAAGGAAATGGCAACAAAAAAAGCAAAAACCACTACAAAAAAGGCAGCACCGCGTACGCGTAAAGTCAAAGTATCGTCGGAAGTAATTCAGCAAAGAGCCGAACAAATTTACCAGGACCGTTTGCAGACAGGAATACCCGGTGATGAACTTTCAGACTGGCTGCAGGCTGAAAAAGAATTAAAGAATGTTTAATTGATCTGTATTGCTAATTTACAGGCCAACGGTTAGCTATTAGCTTGGCCTGTTAATCTCATACACAACTGAAGCTCCCTGTAACCCGAGCGATGAGGAGTGAGTAGTGAGATGGTGTCCTTACCTGATGATCAGTCGAGTAGTTGATGAATTAAAAAGGCACAGATCTTAAGGTTTGCCTCACCCCGACCCTCTCCAAATGGAGAGGGAGTATCCCTGCTACTACAGCCATAATCGTAACCATTCCCCCTTCTCCAGGTGGAGAAGGGGCCAGGGGATGAGGTTAGCTATTGCAAGCAAAAAACACAACAAATATTTTTGGTAAAATTACCGGCCAGATCACCGCAGTCGTCGTTCCTCTTCCTTCGTGACGACATTTGTGAACAAGCCAACAACCTAAAAGCAAACTACCTCAGATCTCACTTCTCAGATGTGTTCTTCGGTTTCCATATCAAGCGCTTTCAGCGAGAGAGACACATCGGCAAAAAGATAAACAGCCGATAAAATAATACCTCCTATACTCATCATAAACAGAATACTTCCTACAAAATTCAGATCCATCAAAGTCAGATTCATAATTAACATGACCGGAATTAACAAACTGCTGGTAAGAATGCTGAATGCAATACCTGCCATAGCGGTTTTCAGGTATTTGTTCCTTTTGTTCAGTATCTTGAGTTCCGCAATCAGAATGTCTTTTCTTTTCCCGTTTACCTGTCTTAACTCCGAAGCAAGTATCCTTGAACGATCTATGGTTCTGCCCAGTCTGTTTGTCAGGGACAGAAGAATCAGGCCGACACCGGAAATAAGGGCCACCGGAGTGATACTTGATTGCAACAATACTATGAACTGCTTTGCCGGTTCCAAAATAATATGTATTGATCATTCATTAGTAGAGAATTGGCATTTTTTTGGGAATCCCTAACAACAACCCCGGATCGCTTTCCGTGATCTCATCAATAGCTTTGTTGATCTGAAGCAACGTACAGGGCGTGGTTGCTATGGAAAAAATGGCACGGTCTTTCATATGCCTGTTATGGCTGACAGTATCTATATTTATTTCCTGATTGCCTATAGAAGTTGTTACAATACCTGTAATTCCCGGCTCATCAACCGTTTCAAAAGTAATAATATAAGGAATTTCAAAATGTCTCGCATCAACAAATTCCAAAGAGTTTTTACTGTTGGATACCTGACTAGTATTACCGTATTTCGCAGCAAAAATAATGTCAGCAACTATTGAACTGGCCGTCTCATATGATCCGGCCCCTGCTCCCAGAAGAATATGTTTTCCGGAGTACTTATTGGTCAGCCGTACCGCATTTGTTGCTCCGTTGACTCCGGAAAGAAAATTTGCATTTTTAACCATCATCGGACAAACAGTGGCATATATTTTTCCGTCAACTTGTTTGGCATAACAAATCAACTTGATCTTACATCCTATCTCTTCTGCAAATGCAATATCCTCTTTCCGGATATTCTCAATGCCTTCAATGGATAGCTGATCCATAGAAGTTTCAACTCCAAATGCCAGCTTTAATAAAATTACCAGTTTGTGGCCGGCATCGCCACCGTTAATATCCAATGAGGGATCTGCCTCGGCAAATCCGTTTTCCTGTGCCAGTCTCAAAGCTTCATCAAAAGCCATTCCTTCATTCTGCATCATGGACAGTATGTAGTTGCTGGTTCCGTTCATTATGCCTGATACGGATATAATACTATCTCCTGTAAAACTTTCTCTTATGCTCTTTATGATCGGGATCGCTCCGCAAACCGCAGCTTCGTAACCAATGGTAACATCATTTTTAAGCGCTGCCCCGAAGATCGGTTTGCCCCGCTCAGCCAGCAATGCCTTATTAGCCGTAACCAGATGCTTTTTTGAATTACAAATGTCTATGGCCAGTTTTTCAACATAATCATTGCTTCCTCCGATTGTTTCAACGATCAGGTCAATGTCTTCCGATTCGATCAATTCCTTTGTATATTTCGTAGCTTCTTCCCCGGTAAGGTCTCTTCCGCCACCACAAAAATCCCGAGCACTCAGACCAAAACGCTCGATTGCTGCCTTTGGGTTAAGATCTACAATTTTTTTTAAATTAATCTTCTTTGATGCCCTTTCGGACAACGTCGGCTGCAAATCACCGATGATCCTGGCCACTCCTCCTCCGACAGTCCCGCAGCCAAGTATAGCAACATTGAAATCTTTCATATTATATCC
>JASFVU010000135.1:0-6944 GCA_050049665.1 Bacteroidales bacterium
ATCGGAACACAGGCTCCTGTTTTTTTTCTTTACGATACGTGAAGCCATAACACTTTCACCACAACCCTCGCAGACAATGCTTTCGTGAACAGGAGCGTAATCCGGAACAGAGATGTTTACGTAATTAACACTGAACAGTTTTTCAAAAGGTAAGGTCAAGATCCCAAAAGCTCTGTCAAGGGCAATTTTTTTATATTCCGACATCAACTGTGGATCATGGTTTTGTTCAGTGATAACTTTCCGGTAATATTTCTGAAACGCCGGGAATGCCTCCTGTATAATGTTTTGTGACTCGTGCCTTGAGCAGATCCTGATTCCTTTCCCGTCCCTTTTTGCAAGGGTAAATGCCGTTTTTCCCGTATCTCTGAAAATTAATGCATTGTTGCCGAAAGAACAGCCTGTGACAAATTGCACTCCGTCCGAAAAACAATTGTTGGTTTCTGTAACGGCCAGTAATTCTTCCATTCCGTCAGACTTTGCCTTTAGTTCTTTCATGGCAAAAGCCGCCGCCATAACCCCCATTGCCAGTCCCGGACAAAAATGTCCGTGCAACTGGCCTGCCTTTAACAGCATAATATCGGTTTGTTCATTCATGATGTTGTTCCTGATCTCCATCCTCGGATCGTTTTTCAGCAGAGCATTATGGACTTCGTTCTGGTCTGTTTCGGAGGCAAATAATGAAGTATCACAACATTTGATATCAAGAACCGGTGTCTTGTTTATGGCATCCAGCCCCTTGACAATCAGATCTCTTCCTATTCGTTTGATGAGCCTGACCGTAGTTACTCCAATGAGATTCGGGCGATACGGACTTCGCGATGCAAAAACACCCCGTTCCGATCCTGAATGGATCTTCCCTGAAAGACGGGTGTTATCAGATTGATGAAAAAAGAAAACGATATCAAGGAACTCACAATGATCAATGTTGAGAAGCCCTTCTTCGTATGCCTGGTTTACCGCTATTATGCTGGCTTTTTCTTTTATTTTATGATGATCGGAAGGAGCATTGATATCATTGACAACAATGCCTACGGACTTAAACAGGTAAGTATCCATTTTTTCTGTTTTGTTTGTTGTTTGTCCACTTTTCTATAATCCTTTCGGTACTACAAAGATGTGCCCGTTGTCCCTGATGATACGGACTTTGATATCATAGAGATTTTCAATATTTTCTTCCGTGATCGTTTCTTTCCCTCCGCCGGAGAATATCTTCCCGTCTTTCAGCATCATATACCTGGAAGCATAACGCACAGCCATGTTTATATCATGCAGGGCAATAATAATGGTTATCCCTTTTTGTGACAAGGTCTTTAAAAGATCCAGTACTTCGATCTGGTGTTTGAGGTCAAGACTTGCAGTCGGTTCATCGAGAAGAAGAATTTCCGGTTCCTGTGCGAGCGCCCTGGCGATATAGACCGTTTGCTGCTGTCCGCCGCTGAGCTTGTTTACCTCTTTCATTGCTACAGGCCCCAGGTGGAGTGTTTTCAGGATATCAGCCGTGATGACCAGGTCGCGGTCGGAAGGTTTCCAGTGTATGTAAGGTTTCCGTCCCAGCAGAACAGTATCAAACACGTTTAAGGAAGAATTCCTGAATTCATTCTGGGGGACATAAGCCATTTCCCTGGCCAGTTCTTTAATCGTAAAAGAATGGATGGATCTGTCATCGACAAGAACAGTGCCTTTCTTTACTTTTAAGATCCTGTTTATGCATTTTATCAGGGTACTTTTCCCCGAGCCGTTAGGTCCCACAAGAGCAACAAAATCTCCTTTGTTAATGCAACTGTGTATGCCCTTTAATACCGGCGAACCGTTGTAACTGAATTCAATATTGTGTATTCTGATCTTCATAGCGTCAATGTGAATCTCAGGAAAAGTATCCTTTGCCCATCCCTTTTATGAGTAAAAATAAAAACAGCGGAGCACCGATAAACGAAGTGAGAATGCCAACAGGCAGTATTACTGGCGATATTACCGTCCTTGCAAGGGTGTCTGATACAAGTAAGAACGCTCCGCCGAACAGGGCTGAGGCAGGGACCAGGAATTTTTCATCGCTTCCCGTAATTTGCCGGACTATATGAGGGACCACCAAACCGACAAAGGCGATGATCCCGTAAAAAGATACTACGATTGCCGTTGCAAGGGATGCTGCGATCAATCCCGAAAGGCGTACCTTTCTCACGTTGACTCCCAGGCTTTTTGCATATTCGTCCCCTGATCGCAACGATTTATAATTCCAGCTCTGGTATATAAAAAAGACAACAATCGGGATCAGAACCGCTCCGAGAATTAACACGTTGCCCCATGATACCCTTCCCAGATCACCGAATGTCCAAAAGATGATCGAGGCCAGTTGTACGCTGTCGGCAATATATTGTATGGCAGAAATGCCCGCTCCGAACAGTGAGTTGATTATTATGCCTGTGAGTATGATTACCTCGGGTGTTGCACCCTTATAGGCCGACAGCAAAAGAATAACGATCACACTTGTAAGACTCCAGATGAATGCTGAAGTTGTAACCACGAAAGGGTTATTGATTACGGAGACATCATTTGATCCGGTATAACTGCTTCCTGCGCCGAGGATAACGATGGCAAATGCTGCTCCAAAAGCCGAGGCTCCGGATATCCCCAGGGTAAAGGGCGAAGCCAGTGGATTTTTCAGAACGTTCTGGATTACAGCGCCGGAGACCGCCAGGGCTGTTCCTGCGAGAAAAGCTCCGGCTATACGCGGCAACCTTATGTTTAAAATGATCTGCGAAGCAAAAGCACTGCCTTTTCCACGAAAAATATCAATCAGCGTACTCAGGTTAATGTCTGCAGATCCTGTAACGAGAGCTGCCTGTGCAACAATAAGAAGGACCAGTAGAAAGACTATGATGATGATGGTCCTCTTTTTGAGGTATTTCCTGTACTCTGTTAATATATTATCAGGCATCATAATTCGGTTTTGTCAATCTGTCGGAAACCTTTCGAATATTTCATCAGATCGTCGTATATTCCACGGCCCAGAAATGCACATAGTATTTCATTTGTTTTTTCAGCAGTCTCAACATCCGAAAAGTTATCCGGATAGAGGATCTTACCGGCAAACCATGCATTGGCAAGGACAAGCTCGTAGTTAATCGCGTAATTGTTATACGGAAGAAGTGTATAAATCCTGTTGTTTTGAACAGCCTGCAGATTATTGAACAATGCCGAACCTTTTTTCATATCCCTTTTGACAAGTTCGAGTCCGGATTCATCAATGAAAAGTATGTCAGGATCCCATAGCATAAGTTGTTCCTTGTCTATGTATGTCCCTTTTACATGAGATACCAGTCTTTTATCAATCTTCGAAGCAACATTGTTTGCATTGATAAACAGGAAAGGCGGATAATAAGGCTGAGTGGAATTAATACCGTGAATGCCACTGTACGGAATGCCACCGGCATATACTGCCGGCCTGCTGACAACAGGGATACTTCCTGATCTTTTGTCAAGGTCTTCGATGGAGTTTTTTATATACGATATCAGGGAATCCGCACGTTCCTGCCTGTTCAGTATTTTACCTGCCAGTCTGAAAGAAGCAAACAGCTTTTCCCTTTCAGTGCCGAACTCGGGACATTCCAGCGCTACTACAGGTCTCCCTGTTTTTTGTTGCAATGCATCGGCATCACCCGGTGTGGTATACGTAATAAAAATAACATCGGGAGCGGCCTTCATGATGAGTTCGGCATCACCTCCCATATGAGGTCCGATCACGGGCAATTTTCTCAGAGAAGGGTGTGCCAGCATATAAGGGCTTGTACTGCGCTTTTCCGGTTCTTCGATTCCTGCAACCATACCTGTGGCATCCATATAAACCAGAAGGCGGAGAGCTCCGGCACGTAAACCTACTATCTTTTTTACATCCGGAGGGATCTCTACCTGTCTTCCCAACATATCAGTAATAATGATTAATCCATCCTGCGATGAAGGGGATGGATTAGTGCAACCTATTAATAAACCTGTAAAAAGAATAAATAATCCTGTTTCTTTTAGAGTCTGCATCTCAGAATTTTATAGCGATTCTTCCGGTTATAATTCTTCCCGGGGAAATATATTCCGAAGTTTCCATATGTTTGTTGTCAAAGACATCCTGAATATCCACCGAGACGATGTAGTTTTGCATGATGGTCTTTGACAGCCGGATGTCAAGGGTAAAAAAGGCATCTGTTTTTTCAGTATTTGCATCATCAGTGAATTGTTCCCCTTTGTACAATCCTCTGATACTCATATTGACGATTCTGTTGTTCCAGAATACCGAAACGGATGCCGTATGTTTCGGCACATAAGTTAAATACTTGTCAACAAGTTCGGGTCGTTCGCCAAAAGCATCGATCATGGAATTGCTGTAATTGTAGTTTGCTATAACAGTGAGGTCCCTGACAGGGTTGTAATTTACTTCGAATTCCGCCCCCGAAAGTGTCACACCGGTTACATTCTCCCTGATATATATGGGGCGGCCGAAAAGACTGTCGCCTGTTGATACATAATAGAGAAAATCTTTGCCTGTAGCGTAATAAGCCGATGCCGAAAACTTCAGGTTATCAATGGGGTAAATGTCGACTCCGGCTTCATAATTATCCAGCGATTCAGGTCCTAATTCAGGGTTTGCATATTTCGGTCCAACCCACATCCATCCTGTGCGTGTCAGGTCGTCAAGTATGGAAGCCCTGAAACCGTGGGAGTAGGAGATATAAGCACTGAACTCCCGGATAAAGTTGAAACGCAAGCCTATCCTGGGAGACAATTCGGACCAGGTATGATCTTTCAGTTCCGGGGTTGTATTCCAGGGATCGGTTGTGTAATAATCACCTTCTGTAAAAGTGACGTTATCAAAACGCAATCCGGCGATCAGTCTGACCTTGTTTTCCAGGAAAGCATGCTCATCCTGAATATAAACTGCTCCTGTTCTGATCTTGCCTTCGTTGTATACGGTATCGTATGGAACAGTCTGGTAATAATCGCCTCCTTCGATGCTTCCCTGCTTGATCTCAAAACCTCCTGTCAGGGTATTGTTTTTGATCAGTTCCCTGTTAATGTTCAGCAGGGCTCCCATGTCTTTTCTGAAAGAATTTACATCGTACCGGGTATAATCCTCACCCCTCAGCCTTTCATTTACATCATAATATTTTTCGAGCTGATAAAACAGGTTAAGATCGTACCTGGTTTTTTCGTTTCCGCCTTTAAGATTCCCCCGGAACAGGTTTGTATTAAAATTCCTGTAACATCCGTCGGGAGCATAGATCCGGTAGCCTTCTCCTCTTTCATCCCTGAAAACATCGTATTGCAATTCCCAGTTGAGCCATTTGTTTTTATCGAACCCGGCCCGGGCCGATACGCCGATCTCTTCCAGGGATCTTTCAATGTCGTAGGATGTACGGTTCTCTTCCGGAACATTGTTATACCCGTCACTCTTCAGAAAATATTGTGAAACCGTAGCATAAATACCCTTTTTTGTTCTGATCCTGACATTCAGATCCTGCCTGACAGTAGTAAAAGTACCGTAACTTACCGCAGCAAATACTTCCTGAGGTTTTACTGGCTTTTTGGTTATCAGATTGATTACTCCGCCCATGGCATTGTTTCCGTACAGGGATGATCCCGGTCCTTTGAATATTTCAATGCGCTCAAGATCGTAAAAATTGATGCGGTTCCAGTTTACTCCGCCTTCGTCGGATGTATTGACCGGTATCCCGTTCATTAATACGAGTGTGCGCGACTGTTCGTTGCCCGATAGTCCTCTCATGGTTATCATTGGCCGTTGACTGTATATCCCGGTCGAACGGTTTACATTGATTCCCGGGACAAACCTTAATACATCATCCACCTGAAGGGCTGGTGATGATTCGATGGCACTGCCATCAATAACGGAAATTCTTGAAGGAATTTCATTCAGTTTTCGGGACGATTTTGTGGCAGTAACAACAACTTCATCGATTTCTAAAGTATCAGCAGGAGGGTCCTGTGAATAAGTTCCCGGAAGCAGAATTAACAATAATAGGGAACTTAGTGTAAGTTTTGTTTTGTATGTTTTTTTCATTATAAATGGGTATAGAAAGAATTAAAATAGTAATATCTTTTATATTTTCGTGTTACTATATAATTAAAAAAAATTAATTGACGGTGCTCTGTATCATTCTGGAATGATTCTTCTGTGATAGTGTTACTAAATTAGTAATAATAACACCAGGCAAATATACTATTTTTTGTCAGGATTAAAAATTCAGAAGATCATAATGGATATATTACCTTATACAGGAAAACCGTAGGTGGACAATTATTTATGAAAGAGCCTTGCCAAAAGCAGATAAGGGCAAAATTATCCCACAAAGCCATAAAATCCGTTAAGCCTATTGTTTATGTTTGCTGTCATCCTATGGTTTAGCAGGTTTTTTTTCTTTGTTCAGGTATTTGGTCACAACAGCCAGTAAAATGTCCAGATCGATCGGCTTGGTAATAAATTCATCGCATCCTGCTTTCAGGGCCAGTGTTTTGTCTTCCGACATGGCATAAGCTGTTTGGGCAATAACCGGCAGGTTCGGGTTGAACTTCTTGATAGCACGGGTAGCCTCGTATCCATCTACCAGCGGCATTTTAATATCCATTAATACCAGTTGAATTTCAGGATGTTCTTTGCACATGTCGATGGCCTCCTGTCCGTTTTTTGCATGAAGCAGGCGGGTCCCCGTTTCCAGTAATGTCTCTTCGATAAAGGAATAGTTCATTTCTTCGTCTTCGGCAACAAGAATAACCTGTCTGGTTTTATTTTTTTTCACCGTTTCATTTCCATCGGAACGATGTTTTTCACCGGCCTCAAAAACTGTGTCGTAAGGAATAGTAAAATAAAATGTTGACCCTTTTCCTTTTGCCGATTCAATCCAAATGTTTCCACCCAGCAATTCCACAAAATTTTTCGAAAT
>JASFVU010000316.1:0-4464 GCA_050049665.1 Bacteroidales bacterium
TGCCGTCTTTCGGGCCCAGTTGAAAGCCGGCATTAACCGATGGATCAAATTGAATATCAACTCCCTTGTCCAGGTATTTCCTGGCTTCTTTTTTAAAATATTGGTTCAGATTTTTTTCATCTTTTTCAGGGAGAAGCAATGACAGATCCATGGTCTGACCCGAGCTTGCCCAGTTTGACAACAAAGTTTCAACAATTTTCTTCGTAAAATCCTTGTCGCTGAAAGCATTCTTGACAGCTTCACGTGTTATTTTATCGTTGAGTACATCAACCATTTGCTGTTTAAGAGCATTGATTGACTGCTTACCGGAAAGTTTTATCTCAGATTCCGTATTGATCTTTGTTTCTTTGGCCTTTTTCTCAGCTTCTTTTACAATTGAGTCAGCTTCCTTTTTAGCTTTTTCTATTATTTCAGTTGCCCTGGAGTTCGCAGAATCGATGATCTGCTGTGCCTCGGCATTCCCTTTTTCAACGCCTTCCTGGTAAATTTTCTCAGTAAGTTCCTGAAGTTTACTCTGCATATTAATTTGCTTTAATATAGTTCTTATTGTTATTTTTATAACAGCCGCGCAAGTTAATGAAAGTTTTGCTGAACAAAAACTTTTATCAAATGCTTAATATTAATTTAAAACGTATTAAAATTAGACACCTGTATTTTCAGCCCGGTGCCTTTTGAAATAACTGTTCTGTCAATGAACCGGCAAAATAGCTATTGTCTCTTTAGGTATGTTTTACCTCACAATATCCCTTAAAACGTCCGGCGATATTTTTATTGATCATAATAATTTAAAACCATTCTATTCTACAGATCGATCTGTAGTTCCTTCAACTTTATATCCCAGCGAATTAATTTTTTTGCTGATTGCAGGGATGGATGTCAGGGTAGAATCATAGGTTACACGCGCCATTGAATCAACATGAGAAGCACTTACTTCTTTGATCCCTTCCAGGGAGGCAACGCTTTTGGCGATCGTTTTTTCACATCCTTCGCACGTCATGCCTTTTACGCACAATGTAACCGATACATAATTTGACGTATCTCCGGAATCCTGATTTGCCTTCGATTTATCCGTTTGTTGTGTACATGCAGCAAATGCAGCAAAAATTAACAGTGGTATAATGAACCTCATATGTTTGGTTTTAAGGAATTAAAAAAGAGATGCTAAGTTATTGAATTGAATAGTAATTTCAGCAAAATAATGTCAGGAAATCACTTGTATTTATATGTTTTGTTTTTCTTAACCCTGGGTTTTTTCGGGCAGTCGCATTGTTTTCCTCTTTTTTTTGCTGATGTATGGTAGGTTGTGCTGCAGGAAAACAGGAAGAACATGCTCAATATGATCAGAAGAAAATGAAACTTACGGATCATTGGCTCAGATTCTCATTCTTTCTGTAAAGGTAAAAACTGAACCCGGAAATGGAAAACATTCAGCGATTAATCCTGATTGTTGATCTTATTTTGATCAATATGTCGCGATACTGTAAATAGTTGAGTATTTTTATTCGTGAAACTCAGATTTCAAAAACGCAGTGCATTGAAATCTATAAGTTGAACTAATCCCGATAGCGCAGCGTATCGGGATAAATGAGTTTAATTGGCTTCGCCGAGCTCTCTCGCCTGAGGCGAGATCGGTTGGCTTCGCCGAGCTTCTCCTTCGTAGATTTATTTCAGAGAAGGAGCTCTTTCACCTGAGGTGTGAGCGGTTCTCGGTTGCTTGCAGCGAGGGAGTTCATTTTTTTTACTAATTTAACCTTTGTCAAAATCAGGTTAACAGACTATAATCAAAGAAATTCAAATAACATGAAGTACCGCAGAATTATCACGACAACATTAATGGGTTTCATTCTTGGCTCGTTATTATTTGCTCAGACCGGTGTTGATCAGTTGATCAACGATTTTGTTTCGGATGACTGGCCCGAAGTAAAGGCTGCTAAAGACAGCCTGGAAAATCTGGAAGGAATGGCTGTTCCGGAGCTTATCAAACTGCTTGACAGGGACGAAATAGTCAGGTTACAGAACACAGGATCACTGATCTATCCCGGTGCCGAGAAATTTTTTGGCCACGGTCAGATCGTGGAGTACGATATTGATAATTTGTCCATCAGGGCAGGGTGGCTTCTGGAAGACTTAAGCTTCAACAATTTTGGTTTTTCGGGCTATCATCTCAACGATGATAATCTGATGAATTTCATCAGGATCACCTTCCCTGAATATTATAACAACTCCAACAACAGGAGGAAACTGGAAACAACCAGTTATGCCGGATTAAGAGGCATTATTCACAAACTCAGTATAAACAATGCAAAAGCATGGTGGGAAGAGCAGGGCAGTGACTGGTCACGTCTTGATGCACTGGTTGAAGCACTTCACAGCTTTGATGAGAAGCGGCAGGTGAAAGCCTTGTTCTACCTGCGAAACGGTACAACCACATGCAAGGGATTAACAAAGGATTATTACATCGATCATATTTCCAAGGAAATCGTAAGGTTGGGAAGCTCTGATACAAAACGTGTTTCAGAACATGCCCGGTTAATCCTTTATGATACCAAATTTACCTGGCTTGATAGCAAAGCCAGATAATGGAGGAGCATTCAGATTGCCGGTTTCCGGCAAAGACTGTTAATTTTACAATCAATACAAACCAGGGAAATGAAATTGATAAAACTGACATTAATCACTGCTTTGCTGTTTGGAAGTGTATTCAATATCCGGGCTCAGAAAGAGATCTTTATCAAGCAGATCGAATTTCGGCTTGATGAAGTGAGTGATATTGATTATGAAAATGAGTACTTCGTCACGCTGAAGATGAATAAGGGGTCGAAATATGTTTTCAGAATCGCTAATCACATTGATGATTTTACCGGTGAAGCAGTTGTTGAACTGATGGATGCCGATAATCTGATATTGACCAACCTTTTTCAGGACAAATATTTTGAAAATACGAGCTTTGTATGCAATAAGACAGGATTTTATGATCTGCTGGTGAGATTCAGAGATAATAAGACGGGAAATTCCGTGATCGATATTTTACTCGTACAGTGAATGATCTCTGTGGTGTGTAAAACAAAACTGATTTGATTGCTTTTTCAGGTTTTAAAAGTGAAGTTGCAACCTGAGCTCTTCATTGGTTATGATCCAGCAGGGATCATCGCAGGCATCACTAACATGTTTCAGTTTCTGTTTTGTTCCGTCCACAACGATAACAGTCCGCTCCGAAGATTCGTAAATGGCCTTTGCGGAATATTCCTCATTGGATTTTACCCATACATAGGCAGGGTCCTCAAAACAAAAGAAAGTATCAATGAATTCTCCGTTCTCAACGGTCCCTTTGTATAATACAACAGGGATCTCAGGATAATCTTCGTTTTTTGTCCAGTGAAAGATCAGGTCCACAGAGTCCGGTTTTTCCGTATAACATTCATTGCAATCCACATCCAGCGTAAATACTTTTTCTTCACAGACCACAAAAAGCAGTGCGGTGAGTATGAAAACCATATATATCAGCATTTTCCTCATCAGAACAGGATTTCTTTGTATTTTGGTTCTCTGACCCGTTTACCCGGTATTATAAAATGCAAACCAAAAACAAACCGGTTTGGCGATAAACCTTCAACATGAAAGTTTACATATTCGTATTTAAATGAAAATCCGACGTATTTTACACGTATGTAAGCCAGGGCATGGGGTGAAAACAAAAAGCCGTTATCCGGTTTCTGATCAGACCCCCTGTAACTGCCAAAGGTATAGAGAATCTGCCCTCCCAGTCCGAGACCAAACCATTGATCTTTTCCCCACGAATACAATGGCAGTCGTTCCGTAAGACCGATGTAGAAATACGATCTTCTTTCCCAGTATTGGTAATAAGGGCCATCGTCATTTCCTTCCAGTATTTCAGTCGCTGTTATCCTGGTTACAAATCCCGTATTCATACTCAGACCATACCTTGAATCATGGAGTCCGAAGCCTCCTCCCAGCAGAAAATCATGAGCACTGATATTAAAATCAAAATTGATCGATCCGTATTCAACGGAAGGTGAATAACCGGCTTTGGCATGTTCTTTTTTCAATAGCTGTACGATGGAATCATTTTTGTTCCTTCTGGCCAGATTCAGGGGTTTATAGGCGGATGAAACAGAAGAATTCACATCCGCTCCTTTCTCAATGAACAAAGCTGTGAGATCAATATGATTTTGGCTTACAGCCACCGACAATGGTGAATAGCCCGCATTATTCTTTATTTCTATATCGGTCCCTTCCGAAAGCAACAGTTCAACCATATTCGTATGATCGTTCTGTGTAGCATAATGCAATGCCGTGAACCCGTTCTTATCTTTTTTTTCCAGAGTAGCCCCTTTTTTGATAAGGATATCTGCAATATCCCGATAGCCGAAATATCCTGCGATCATAAGAGCTGTTATACCCGAATAATCCGTTTCATTAACACGAGCATCATAGTAAAGAAGC
>JASFVU010000136.1:0-6924 GCA_050049665.1 Bacteroidales bacterium
GTTGTACGGACTGCTCAAAAATCTTCTGAATATGTATGATCGGATTTTAATTTTTTGTGATTCAATAAATTCAATTGGATCCGGATTAATTGGAACTCCTTTTAAAACCAAAGAATCATTTACAATTTCAAAATAAGGTTTTTGTCCGGTCCTGAAAGTTAGAATACTTCGGTCAAGATCGGTTACCATAAGGCTAAAAACTACAAAAGGTTTTCTATAATGCGGATAAACCTGTTTTGTAAGTAAATATATCTGATCCAAACCATAACCTCCAATGCCATAATTTAATAATTGATGGTTTTTTGAGAATTCGGGATCACCATTTAAAATATCTTCAAAGCATTCGGATGCATCAACGCATTGCGCAAAAGAATCACCAAATAAAAGTACAGGCCTTTTATTTTTTAATTTTTCAATATTACCATGTACATAAGTTTTTCTATTGCATTGATCAATCCAACCCAACAGATGATGTGGGTCTTGTGGTGGCTTTACATTTTCATTTAAATAATATAGCATTAGCCAATATGCATCCTCTGATTCAGGATTAGCATAAATTCCCGGATCCTGAAATTTTGCAAAAGCCGGATTTTTCGAAAAAATAAGTTTACGATAAACCTTCTCAACAATCCATAAAGTGAGCAAAGTTGAAATTACAACTATTGCCATGTTAACAAGTGTTTTATTAAGTTTCCACATTTAATAATGTTTAATAAATGTTCTTAGTCAAGTTAGAATTTTCTTTCCATTTATCATCCTTTTCATTTCGAGATTTCGTACAACATCCTGAATCCTTCGATTTCCCAATGTTCGGGGTTCAAATTTACATTATTATATTGTTTGCTGAAAAATGGGCAGATTAATTGATTCCATGGCCTATATCATGCATATTTTGACCTTGGTTGCTTTCTGTCATCAGGACTAACATTAAACCAATAGCATGGATCTTAAAAATGTGCGTTTTGTGAGACTTTTTTCAACGGTCCTGCAATATGAAAAGTTGGGGATTGCGGGCTTCTCCTTCGTAGTTCTCTGCGGAGAAGAAGCTGCGTTCGTACCTGTCCCGACCGAAGCGTCGGGATCCTCCGTTACAGAATGTAGGTGCGGGGCACCAACATTGGAAAACCACTTCAACCCCAATTTTTTATATTGTACTGTGCCGAGTACATTTTCTTTGTTTTTGTCGAATTTCAAATCTGTATACTTTTCCTCGAACGCTATATTTTAAAGTATCTATCCCTTAAATCAGAATCTAACCTTGAAATCCACTACCTTTTGCTCAAGGCTCTAATATCTCAGATATTAATGCTTTATATTTTTGAATATCCTTTTCGAATTTCTTTTTTACAACAATCCATAATACAATTCCTACTGCTAATAGTATACCCCCAGGAATGTACAAGGAAGTACTGCTACTTATTCCTGATATTATTGGAATAAGTAACCCCAAACCTAAAAGCATTTGTGTATATATTATCAATATTATGAACCAATGTTGAGAAAAAGAAATTTCTACATTGGTCTTATTTTCAGTATCTGTTTTCAATAATTTTCCATTAACAATAGTCCAATTATGAAAATACATATACCATACATAAAGAATCCGTTTGCGCACTTTAAATGTCACTGAATTATTTTTATCTCGATTTATATTAAAAACAAATCTGTCAACAAGTGCGGATTCTAATTTTTTACTAATCTCTTTAGGATTACTTTTTATGTTAAAATTCCATATTTCCATATTATCGTTTTAAGTATTTATCCATTTTAATACAACCATTTTAAGACTCATCAAATCATGTTTCCTAATATATCTTTTCTAAGTCACCAGTTCAAATCTATATAACTATTTTCTAAACATTTTAATCAATGATCCAATCTCACCGAAATCTCGTTTGTGTTGCTGATCGAACCCGTATTCGGCACAACAATTGAATAAACACACCTTATTACGTTTATTCCCATTGTGTCATGAGCTCAAATTTAAAGAATCAATTGGATAATTTATTTCCCATATATCATAATTATGCGTTTTGTGAGACTTTTATCTCTCAATTCGTTTTGGAATTGTTTGTCAAGCGTTAACTTCATTTTCCCAAAAATGTGTCAACCTATTTCAGTATAAGACATTCTTTATCATTTAACCGGTAACCTTAATTTTAACAATCCTTTTGGGATAATTAGTAAAAAGTATTCCGGATGCATTAATTTTGGGACCGTCAACATGGAATACAAAGAACAAAAGATGGACATTACAGGCCTGATCCCCGCAGGGGGTATTTCCAGCAGACTGGGCAGGATCCCCTGCAGCAAGGAAGTTTTTCCGATCCCCGATCCCAATGCCGAAGGCGGAGTTTCGGTAGTATCGGAGCATTTGCTGCAATGTTTTAAGAAGGCCGGCATAGAGACCTGCTATGTCATTATCAGAAGGGGAAAATGGGATATCCCCGATTATTACGGGAACGGATCGCACTCAGGCATAAACATCGGCTACCTCGTTGTTGACCTTACACCGGGAACACCGTTTACCCTGGATCATGCCTATCCGTTCGTGAAAGATAAGATCGTCGCTCTCGGATTTCCGGACATTTTTTTTGAACCCGAAGATGCCTACTCGGAATTATTAAAAGAACTGTCCGGTACGGATTCCGATGTCGTATTGGGCATTTTTCCCGTAAAAAGTTTTCTTAAATGGGACATGGTGGAATTTGATGATGATAACAGGATCAAAAACATTGTCATTAAACAAGACCGGCCTGATCTGACATACGGATGGACCAATGTTGTGTGGAGACCTTCTTTTACCCGCTACATGAATCACTACCTGAAAGAATTTATCAGGAAAAATCCCGATGGGAAGGTCAGGTCCGGGAACCATGATCCCAGGGAATTGTACGTGGGGGATGTCATTCAGGCAGCTATGGCCGATGGCTTAAAGGTCGGCCATGTAATGTTCGGCCAGGGCAGCTCGCTGGATATCGGCACACCCGATGATCTGCAGAATTACCTCAGGAAGATCCTTTGATCCGTTTCGGTTATCCGTTATATTAGGCCGTTTTCTGTTTATGCTTGGTTATTTTGCGTAACTTTCCTTTGTAAAACTGAAAAAACAGCAACTTGTCATATGGCCTTAGAACATTTAAATAAAGAGACTTTCAGGAAGAAAGTATTTGACTATGAAACCAATAAGGAATGGAATTTTGAAGGTGATCTGCCGTGCCTGGTCGATTTTTATGCCGACTGGTGTGGTCCGTGTAAAATGGTCGCTCCTGTTCTCGAAGAACTTGCTGAAGAATTCAAAGGCAAGCTGAATATTTATAAGGTAGATACGGAGAAGGAGAGGGAACTGGCAACCGTTTTCAGGATCCAGAGCATTCCTTCTTTGTTGTTCGTGCCGCTCGACGGTCAGCCGCAACTGGCAAAAGGAGCTTTACCCCGCGATACGTTCATCCGGGCCTTTAAGGATGTTCTGAAAGTGGAATAAGCTTTAGCGAGTCAGTTATTTGGGTATTCATAGCAGAATGAACTATTAACCGTAAGCCTATGCCTGCAGTTCCGGTCAACGAAAAATATTCCAGGCATTTTCTGATCAGCGGATTTGATCCGGATGCCCAGGAAAGGCTCCTGAGGGGAAGGGTATTGGTAATCGGTGCCGGGGGACTGGGATCGCCGGTGCTGATGTATCTGTCGGGGGCCGGAGTGGGTCACCTGGGGATCATTGAAAACGACAGCGTTGCTGTTTCCAATATTCACAGGCAGATCCTGTATGAAACGGCGGATGTGGGGAAGAGAAAAGCACAAAAGGCGTATGACAGGATCAGATCGGTCAACGAAGAATGTGATGTGTCGGTACATGATGACTTGTGGACAAAAAAAAACGCCTTTCACTTGTCGGAAGGGTATGATGTGCTGATCGACTGTACCGATAATCATGCTTCACGGTACCTCACGGACGAAGTGAGCAGAACGTTGGATATTCCTTTTGTTTATGGTGCCATTCATGGTTTTGAAGGCCAGTTATCGGTGTTCAACTACAAGGGAGGTAAAAGTTATACCGAAGTATTTCCCAAAAAACGGAGGCCGGATGAGCGACCGGTTGGCGTTATAGGACCTCTGGCAGGGGTCATCGGCAGTTTACAGGCAGCCGAAGCCATGAAAATACTGACAGGGATCGGGGATGTTCTAAGCAATAAAATTCTTTTTATATCTTTGAAATACAACCGGTTTCATATGGCCGATCTTTAACGGCAGTCCGGTATAAATGATTTGTAAACCGGAAGCCGCAACCTTTTGGACCGTATCTTCATCTTTTTCTTAACCATTAGGAACCAATCATATGAAAAGGATCGTAACTTTTGTGAAAGCTCTTATTTTGGCTTTCTTACTGATGAATTGCTCTGATGAAGGCGGATCTGAACCGGAATGCATTCATTATTTCAGTGATATAAGCGGGCGGCCTGACAGCAGGACCCTGAAAGGAGAGGTCATGTTTAGCTGGAAAGAAGGCGGCAGGTGGCACTATTCCATAGTGCCGAACCTGAACATCAGGCCTGCTCATGAAGCTGTCAGTTCCGAATATGCAATAACAGGGGAGGAATGCCTGAAAGAGAACCTTTTGCTTTTGCCTCTTGGTGAGGAAGTATTCTGGGAAGGAGATGGCCGGCTGACAACAACAGAGGGAAAGAACATAAAACTGGAATTTCCTCCTTCGCATACCCTTGAAGAGATCATGCTGTATTGTGAAGACATCGATATCAGTCTTACCCTGTTCGAATAGTCTTTTGTCGTTCGGGATCTGTCATTTACGGCAATTTCTGTACGTACCTGTTGCAGATAGTACATTTTTCTTTTAATTTTACGGACAACTTCTCGTTTGGGGGGTGCCTTAATATTTCGGGCTGAGATCATACCCCAAGGACCTGATCCGGATAATGCCGGCGAAGGGAGAAAGTGAAGCAGCGAAAATCGCTGTGGATGAGTAGTTAACCAAATATTTTATTGTTATGTTACGGAAATTATTCCTGCTGTTGCTGTTGCTGGCAGCCTCGCGGGTATTTTCACAGCAACGCATACACGGTACCGTTACCGATGCCGAAACCGGGGAAGTCCTTGTGGGGGCTACAGTACGTACGGAAGATGGTGGCGCCGGTACAATTACCGATGAACAGGGTTTTTATGCCATCGTGATTCCTGCCGGATCTGCACCTGTTCTGATCATTCAGTTTGTCGGATACGAAACCGAAAGGCTCCGGACTGAGGGAAATGCGGAGGTCCATGTTTTCCTGCAACCCGGACAGCTTCTGGAAGAAGTAGTTGTTCGCGGTGTACGCGCAGGCGATGGATCTCCGATAGTCCATTCCACGCTGCGGAAAAAAGAGATTGAAGCTGTTTACAGGGGACAGCATCCCATTTATATTCTGAGCGATCTGACTCCCGGTATTTATACTGAGTCGGAATCAGGGACCACCTTCGGCAACTATGGTACCATGCGTTTACGCGGACTGGAGCAGAAGCGTATCAATTTCACCCTTAACGGGGTCCCCCTGAACGATATGATCGATCATGGTGTTTACTTCAGCAATTTTACAGACATCGCCAACAGCTTTGAAACTGTTCAGGTACAGCGGGGTGTGGGTACCAGTTCAACAGGAGCGGCATCGTATGCCGGTTCGGTAAATTTTGAATCCGTTAACCTGGAAAGGCAACCGGCAGGTGCCGAATTGCAGCTTGGGTACGGAAGTTATAACAGCGCAAGGATAAACGGCCGGTTCAATACGGGCATGTTGAACGATCGCTGGGCTTTTCATGGTAATTACAGCCGTCTTTATTCCGATGGCTATAAAGACCATACAGGAACCAAAGCATACAGTTTCTTTTTTTCCGGTGCGTATTTCGGTGAAAAGGATGTTGTCAAGATCAATGCATTCGATGCCCGGTCGAGAAACGGCTTGGGGTACGAACCTGTTTCAGAGGAGATCCTGGAAGAATATCCGGCCTATAATCCCCTGGATGAGAATGATAAGGATGATTTCGGCCAGCAGTTCGTTCAGTTGCAGCACATTCATACATTCACCCCCGAGATCAGCCTGGTCAGCTCATTGTATTACAATGGTGCCGGCGGTGATTTTCTATGGGGATGGAGAGATTCTACCGGTACCCTGGAACAATACAATTACCCGCTGAAGAACGACCATGTCGGATTTATGTCAGACATACACTACAATGTGTTTGAAAAACTCCAATTCTCTGGCGGATTCCACATCTATACTTTCCGAAGGAACAACCTGGAACAGGTTTCTCCCGATTTTGCCAATCCTTATTATGACGAACACTCACGGAAAAATGAGTTCAGCGCTTTTGCCAAACTCAGCTACCGTCTCGGTCGGCTGACTCTGATGGGAGATGTGGATGTGAGGTATGCTGTCCTGACCATCACACCCGATTTCGGTTTTCTCGGGATTGCTCCTGATGAAGACCTCAAAAAAACCTGGTTTTTCATCAATCCCAGGGCAGGAATAAGCTATGCGTTCTCTTCCCGTGCAAATGTCTTTGCTTCCATAGGAAAAACCAGCAGGGAACCTACCAAGACGGATATCCTGGGTGGGTGGGGACTTTACGATGCTGCGGCATATGCCGACCTCCGTGAAGGCATTGATTTTGTGCATGAACAGGTAATGGACGTGGAGTTTGGGTTCAGGCACCATTCCTCAGGACTGAAAGCCGACATCAATGGTTTTTATATGCGGTTTAAAGACGGTATCCTGCCAACAGGTGAAACCATTGAATTCGGATCCCAGGTCCGTACGAATATCCCGGAAAGTTACCGCACGGGAATTGAGTTCCTCGTTGATTACCGTCCCGTGGATGCACTTCGGCTATCAGCCAATGCAGGGTATCTTTACAGCCGGATAAGCGAACTCAGGT
>JASFVU010000137.1:0-6919 GCA_050049665.1 Bacteroidales bacterium
CTTTCCGGCAATTACCAACTGATCGTACGTAAACAATTGATTCTCTTCTATCACTTTTATCAGTGCTTTTGAATAAGTCGGACTGGTGGCATAGCCCGCTTTCTTCAGCCCTTTTGCCCATGCTTTGTAATCGTCCTGCTCATATTCGAATAAAAATGAATACCGTCCCCTGGTCGACAGGAATTCCGAATGGTCTTCATAAGATTCCTCTGCCGACTTATATTTCCTGAAGCATTCGTTCCTTGCATCGTCGTCATGTTTTATGCTTTTCCCTTTCCAGTCATGGCATTTAATACCGAAATGATTGTTGGCTCTGCGGGCCAGTGTGCTGTTCCCGTCGCCCGATTCCAGTATTCCCTGTGCCAGGGTGATGCTGGCAGGTATTCCATGTGTCTCCATCTCACGCATAGCCAGTTCCTTGTAAGTCTCGATGTATTCGCTGCGCGTCATTTTTCTTCCGTTCTGCGCTGCCGCAGCCAGGGGAAACAAAAGTGATATGATCAGTACGGTCTTTTTCATTATGATAATCCGGTTCCTGTAAAAATAAAATGGATAAGACAGCTATTTTAAATTCAAAGAACAGATTTTTCAACAGTTTGGTATATGCAAACCCTGAAAATATGCCCGCTGATCAGAGAAATAACGGAACAGCAGGCATTTCCGAAAGACAAAGTACTATTGTTCAACCCGTTTCCAGAGCTTCTCACCGGCAGGAACAGGGGCGATGATCTCGATATAATTTTTCCGGACCGGATGCACAAATGCAATTTTCCTTGCATGAAGCGAAATTCCTCCGTCGGGATTCGACCGCGGAAAGCCGTATTTTAAGTCTCCTTTAACAGGAGAGCCTATGGCTGCCAGTTGTGCCCTGATCTGATGATGGCGGCCTGTCAGTAGGCTGATCTCCAGAAAGTGGGAATTATCCGAACCGGCTATTATCTTGTATTTCAGGCTAGCGGACTTAGCGTTCTTCACTTGCCTGTCATAGCAGTATGATTTGTTTTGCCTGCTGTTTTTCACCATATAATGTGTCAGGGTATCTTCTTCTTTAGCAGGTCTGGTCTTTACGATCGCCCAGTATGTTTTGCCGATATCTCCGGTCCTGAACAGTTCGTTCATTCTTGCAAGTGCCTTGCCGGTCCGCGCAAAGATCACAACTCCGCTAACGGGCCTGTCAAGCCGGTGTGTAACCCCCAGGAATACATTTCCGGGTTTGTTAAACCTGACCTTCAGGTATTCCCTGACTTTCGAATCCAGAGATACATCCCCGGTCCGGTCTCCCTGGACAAGGTCATGACAGGTTTTGTTAACGGCGATCAGGTGATTATCTTCATACAGGATATCCAGAGCTTCCGGCATAACAAATTATCTGCTAATAAATGAAACAAACTGAAATGACAAACCGTGAAAACAAACCGATCAGTATTGTTCTTCGTCACTGGGGTAATTTACATTCTTAACATCATCAATGTAATTGCCGACGGCCTGTTGTATCTCTTTGTTCAGGTCATGGTAACGCCTCAGGAAGCGGGGCGAAAATTCCTGGGTTATCCCCAGCATGTCGTGCAACACCAGGACTTGTCCGTCCACCTGGTTTCCGGCCCCGATGCCGATCACGGGTATCTTCAGGGATCTGGCTACTTCACCGCCCAGTCTGGCCGGAATTTTTTCAAGGACGATCCCGAAAACCCCTGTTTCCTGCAAAAGAAGAGCGTCCTTTTTCAGCTTGTCTGCCTCTTCCTTGTCCTGTGCCCGCACAACATATGTCCCGAACTTATGAATGGACTGCGGGGTTAACCCCAGGTGTCCCATCACCGGAATACCTGCCGACAGGATCCTTTCAACGGACTCCCTGACTTCCGTACCCCCTTCCATTTTTACGGCACTTGCTCCTGTTTCTTTCATGATCCTTATGGCAGATGACAGCGCTTCTTTTGAATTTCCCTGGTAGGTTCCGAATGGCAGATCCACGACCACAAGGGCCCTTGTAACAGCCCTTACTACCCCGGAAGCATGGTAGATCATTTCATTCAGGGTGATCGGGACGGTAGTTTCATGACCGGCCATTACATTTGATGCGGAATCACCGACCAGGATCACATCAATGCCCGTGCTATCCAGAATTTTTGCAACGGAATAATCATAGGCTGTCAGCATGGCTATTCTTTCTCCCCTTTGCTTCATTTCAAGCAATCTGTGAGTGGTGACTCTTTTATCTTTTGAAGACATTGCCATGATTCTCGTTTTTAAATTAGCCTACAAAGTTTAAAAATAAATTGATACTTCTGACACCGGCTGCTTCTTTTTCTTATTTATACATGAACATCTGACGTTTTGTCACATTAATGAATTCATATCCGTGAAATTTTGTGCCTGAGCTGACAAAATCCGTGTGTTATGATCACTTGGCATAATGATTGACCGTTAGAGAAACAACGATCAATCAAAAGAAATAATAATAATAAAAATACGACAAGATAATGGGTAAAATAATAGGCATCGACTTAGGAACCACGAACAGTTGCGTATCGGTTATGGAAGGTAATGAACCTGTTGTTATTCCTAACAGCGAGGGAAAACGAACCACCCCTTCCGTTGTAGCTTTCATAGAGAACGGAGAACGTAAGGTAGGTGATCCTGCAAAAAGGCAGGCAATTACCAATGCCAGGAAAACCGTATTTTCCATCAAACGATTCATGGGCGAGACCCATGACAAAGTTCAGAAGGAAATCGGCAGGGTCCCTTACGAGGTAATTAAGGGGGATAACAATACTCCAAGGGTGAAAATCGATAACCGCAATTATACACCTCAGGAAATTTCCGCAATGGTCCTCCAGAAAATGAAAAAAACGGCTGAAGATTATCTCGGACAGGAAGTTTCCGATGCAGTGATCACTGTTCCTGCCTATTTCAGTGATTCTCAGCGACAGGCCACAAAAGAAGCAGGAGAGATCGCCGGATTGAATGTGAAACGAATTATCAACGAACCGACTGCAGCATCACTGGCCTACGGACTGGATAAAAAGAGCCAGGACCTGAAGATCGCCGTATTCGACCTTGGCGGAGGTACTTTTGACATCTCCATCCTGGAACTCGGAGACGGGGTTTTTGAAGTGAAATCAACCAACGGCGACACCCACCTCGGAGGGGATGATTTTGACCAGGTGATCATCGACTGGCTGGCTGACGAATTCAAAAAGGATGAAGGCATTGACCTGAAAAAGGATCCCATGGCCTTGCAAAGGCTGAAAGAAGCTGCTGAAAAAGCCAAGATAGAACTATCAAGCAGCACTCAGACGGAAATAAACCTGCCATACATTATGCCTGTTGACGGAGTTCCCAAGCACCTTGTAAAAACCCTCAAACGGGCCCAGTTCGAACAACTGGCAGATAAACTGATACAATCGGTAACAGAACCGTGTAAAAAAGCACTGAAAGACGCCGGAATGTCTGCATCAGACATCAATGAGGTGATCCTGGTGGGCGGTTCTACACGAATACCGGCCATTCAGGAGGTTGTTGAAAAATTCTTCAATAAGAAACCGTCCAAAGGTGTTAATCCTGACGAGGTTGTTGCCGTAGGCGCAGCAATACAGGGTGGTGTGCTGACAGGTGAAGTGAAAGACGTATTGTTGCTTGATGTCACTCCGCTTTCCCTTGGTATTGAAACCATGGGAGGGGTTATGACCAAACTTATTGAGGCCAATACAACCATCCCGACAAAAAAAGCGGAAACATTTACTACCGCCGCAGATAACCAGCCATCGGTCGAAATTCACGTGTTACAGGGAGAAAGACCTATGGCTGCAGGGAATAAGACCATCGGAAGGTTTCATCTGGACGGCATTCCGCCTGCCCCGAGAGGAGTCCCCCAGATTGAAGTAACCTTTGATATCGATGCCAACGGAATACTTCACGTATCCGCAAAAGACAAAGGCACCGGTAAGGAGCAGAGCATCAGGATCGAAGCTTCTTCGGGATTAAGTGAAGACGAAATAAAACGTATGCGTGAAGAGGCCAAGGCCAATGAAGATGAAGATAAAAAAGCACGCGAACGTGTCGATAAGGTCAATGCGGCTGACAGCATGATATTCCAGACAGAAAAACAGCTGAAGGAATTTGGGGACAAGATTCCGGCCGACAAAAAGGCCCCGATCGAAAAAGCCCTTGCCGACCTTAAAGAAGCTCATAAAAGTCAGGACATTGATGCCATTGACAAGGCAACGGCCGAGCTGAACCAGGTATGGCAGGCTGCCTCTCAGGATATGTACAATGCCAGCCAGCAAGCCCAGGGTCAGCAGGAAAAAGCCGGTCAGGAAGAACCTGACAAAGGGAAAAAAGACGACGATTCGGAAGTGACCGATGTTGATTTCGAAGAGGTCAAATAACAAATAACAACAGGATATTTCAAAATTAAGGCTGTCCGTTCCGGACGGCCCTTCTTTGTTATGTTAAGGTAACATTAAACTTAATCCCCTGTATAATGAACTACCCCACCACAGGCAGCGGGGTATCATAAATGTATAATGTCTTTCAATTCGCCCCGGGGAGCGGAGAATAAGACCCTGTCAGATCCCGATTGCTTCGCATCGGGATCAGTTCGACCACATAATTTCAATTCATCCCGACAATTCGGGATTCCTGAAATTACAGTCTCACCGATTTAACTTGGCAGGTGCAAAATAATTTCGTTACATTTATCATTATAATAAATGAACGGAATGTACAGACAATTTTTTTCACTCATACTGATACTTACAACGACCTTACAGATCAAAGCTCAGCATGATACGATCAACCAGACAGACGAAAACGGGCTGAAACAGGGATACTGGAAAAAAGAATACCCGAATGGAAAACTGTTATACGAAGGACATTTTAAGGACGGAAAACCCGCTGGTACCATGAAAAGGTATTATGAAACAGGAGAACTGAGGGTGATCATGCAATACGATGAAAACCCGGATTATGTCAAAGCCAGGTTCTTTTATAACGATGGTGAAACAGCTGCCGAAGGGACATACTTTCAGGAGAAAAAGGATTCGTTATGGAGATATTACAGCTTTTATACCGGGTCGCTCACTTCGACCGAAATGTATAACAAAGGCGTTAAACACGGTATGGAAAAGCAGTATTACCCCAACGGACAGGTATCGGAAAAAACGGAATGGGTTAATAATGCCAGACATGGTATCTGGAACCAATATTTCGATGACGGCACACAAAAATTAAAAACCTTTTATTCCTTTAACAAAGTAAACGGTGCCTATACTCTATACTGGCCTAACGGGAATGTTTTTATCCTGGGACACTATGTGGATAATAAACGTCATGGCAACTGGACCTTTTTTAATGACGAAGGGAAAAAAGAACTTGAGATCAAATACAATTACGGTGAAGCGGAAAATGAAGAAGAACTTATCCAGAAACACCGGGAATTTTTCAAAATGGTCGAGGAGAACATAGGTAAATTTGAAGACCCGACCATTGAAGATATCATGCCATCAGGGGGGGAGTATTATTAAATACAGGATGGGAAGGAATTACCGTACCATATTGCTCTGCGCTTTTTTTTTGTCCGCTCGTTCCCGGGTTATGCCCAAAATGAAAAACCTGTCTATTGGGTAAGTTTCGACCATAAACAGAATACTCCTTATTCCACCGGCAACCCGGAGGAATTTCTCTCGGAAAGAGCAATTGCCAGGAGAATGAGGCAAAACATAACCATCACCGGGGAGGACCTACCGGTTGATCCGCAATACATCGCCGGCCTGAGAGACCTTGGTCTTGAGGTTATAAATGTTTCCAAATGGTTCAACGGGGCCCTTGTTTCTTCGGATGATTCCCTGCTGATCGACACACTGGACCGATATGCATTTATACGATCAAAACCGGTTTTAGTCAAACCGGCGCTCTCCGAAAAAGCAGCAATCCCCATACCCGACAAAACCATATCAACAGATGTTCCTCCATACGGATATTCATCCAATCAGATCGAAATGGTAAACGGCTGGTTTCTGCATCGTAATCAATATGAAGGACAGGACATGATGATTGCTGTCCTGGATGCGGGCTTTACAAATGCCGACAGGATAAGTTCACTGCAGCATATCCGGAATGAAGAAAGGATCGTTGCTGTAAAAGATTTTGTAAAAGACGGGCAGTCCGTTTTTGCTTCCCACCGCCATGGAACGCTTGTTTTCTCGATCATGGGAGGGGTCGTTGAAAACACTATTTACGGAACTGCTCCCGGCGCCGCCTATGCACTGATCAGAACAGAAGATACCGGTTCGGAATACCTCATCGAAGAATACAACTGGGTATGTGGGGCAGAGTATGCGGATAGTCTGGGAGCTGATGTTATCAACTCATCCCTGGGGTATTACCTTTTTGATGATCAGGATCAGGACCATTCGTTCAGCGATCTGAACGGTTCGGTGACACCTGTCTCCATTGGAGCCGGCATTGCCTCATCCAAAGGGATGATCGTAGTAACAAGCGCAGGTAATACAGGCGATGATCCGTGGTTAAGGATCATTGCCCCCGGTGACGCTTTTAATGTTCTTACCGTGGGAGCAGTTGACAGTGAAAAGAACCTTGCCGTTTTTAGTGCAAGGGGCCCAAGTTCCGACGGAAGGGTAAAACCCGATATTTGTGCCCGGGGACTTGGTACTTTTACCCAATTGCCTGACGGGAGAATTGCCGGATGTGACGGCACATCCTGTTCAGCCCCGGTCATCTCGGGCATGGTTGCCTGTTTGTGGCAGTCAAACCGGAATGCATCCGCATTGGAGGTAATGGAATCCGTCAGGAAAAGCAGCTCACAATACCTGTTTCCCGATTCACTTTACGGCTATGGAATTCCGGATTTCATGCTGGCAGACAGGTACCTGAAGGGCATCAGTCCTCCAACTGAAAA
>JASFVU010000139.1:0-6918 GCA_050049665.1 Bacteroidales bacterium
GTATTTAAAAAACACACAAACCGGCACGATCACGGGTTCTTCGGGAGAATACAGCTTCAGCGCCATGCCCGGGAATTATATCATTGTTTTCAGTTTTGTCGGGTACGTTCAGAAGGAAATCGAAATGCAATTGTCCGACAATGAAACTCTGGATGTGGCCCTGGAAGTCAGTGAAACAGAAATTGAAGAGGTACAGATCACTGCCCAGCGAAAATTCTTCGGGAACATGAACTATGGCAGGGAAATTCCCAGCATAGATGCTGAAGTGATAGCCAAACAAAATGCAAACAATGCTTCCGACATATTGCATGCCCGCCTGGCAGGGGTGTGGGCCACCAAAACATCGGGCGCCCCCGGCGATCATCAGAAAATACGGATCAGGGGACAAAATTCCTTCTTTTCATCTGCCGAACCGTTATATGTCGTAGACGGCGTGCCGGTGCCTATCGTCAACCTTTCAAGCCTGGGTATTTCCGACCTGAATATCCATGACATTGAAAATATAACCGTGCTCAAGGATGCCTCTTCTTCCGCGCTTTACGGTTTCCAGGGGGCTAACGGCGTAGTTCTGATCGATACCAAAAAGGGCGGTGAAAATGAAATTAACTTTTCCGCAAAATTCGGGTACCAGTGGTTTGATCGTTTTTACGACCTGATGTCGTCAAAGGACCAGTTGACTGCGTTTGATTCTGCAGAAAGCAAAACAGGGATCAGGCTCAGGCTTTTCTATCCTGCTTATTCCGATACTCTTTGCAGCCGCGACTGGCAAAAAGAGATTTTTTCTCCGGGCAACCTGCAGGAATACCAACTATCGGGATCCGGATCTTTAGGCAGCCTGGACTATTACCTGTCGGGCAATTATACCGATTACGGGGGCATCATTGAAAATTCGTCATACAAACGGTATACTTTTTCAGCCAGACTAGGTACATTGTTCTGGAAAAGACTGGCAGTAGAAGTGGCTTATCGGGGCAGTGTGCAGAAGAATAAGAACAACCAGGATCAGTACAACGGAAACCGCCTGATCTTCGAGGGGATAAACAGATCCCCCTGCCTGGAATGTACTCCTGATTCTTTTATTTATGATGAAAATAACCATCAGAATTTAAGGATCTACTATAATTACCCCCAGTTAAACAGCACTGAGCTACCTCAGTCGATCATCAGAAACAACAATCATGACCTCGGAATAAACACTCATGCATTAAGCGGATTCATAAGGCTGCGGTTAACAGACCACCTTAGCATGGATCTGATGGAATCCTTTATGGTCAGGCATGCAGATTACAATTCCGGTTACATGTACTATTATTTCCACACAAGTGGCGCTCAAACATTGGATCAGGTCGTCCTTCAGTCGAGAGAAGACGTTATATTACTCAATCACCAGTACAATCTTTCTTACTACAATACGTTCGGAAAACACGACATCGGGATCGTCCTGGCCGGGAGGCATTACAAAGACAACCTTTGGTGGAACGTGGACTCCATTGAAGGTTCCCTGAGCGATCATTACTACCTGAGGAATTCAATGGCTGCTTACGGACCCAAAGGATCGGTGTTGCGAAAAATGAATTCTTATCTGGGACATGTCAGCTACAATTACCGTAAAACCTATTTTATCTCCCTTGTAGCCAACCTGAGCCAGGTAAAAGAAGGTCTTCATATCAATTATTACAGCCTGTTCCCTTCTGTTGCCCTGAGCTGGGATATTGCCCGTGAGAAACCATTCAGGGATATTGAATGGACAGACCACTTCAATGTGTTTGTCAACTGGGGCAGAAGCGGGAATTATCCCCTGAACGGACTGGCAAACGATCTGTATGAAGATGTTCCTTACACATTCAGCAACTCCACAAGTTATTATCCATCGGTTCTGCAATTTGCGAACCACTATCTGAAACATGAGAGCACTTCGGAAACTGACTACGGACTGAAAGCATCGTTCCTGAAAAACCGTTTTTCCGTGAATGCAACGTATTATTCAAAAAAGATCAGTAACCTGATCATACAACGTGATATTCCCGCGTATTACGCCGGAGGAAAGATGTATCTCAATATAGGTGAAATATCCGTCAACGGATTCGAAGCCGGGATTGATGTGATTCCTGTGCGAACCGGGAATTTCACATGGTATCTGCAAGGCAATTTCTCTGCATCGTCGCAATCCGTTACAAAACTGTATGAAGGTGAAGATATGTTTTTTACCGAGCCCGATCCTCTTCTCCCGGAATTCATTATCAGAGAAGGTGAACCTCTTGGAAATATTTACGGATACAGGACTGAAGGAAAATGGACGACAGCCGACGAACAGGCCGGGAATAACCATTACCTCGAACATATGGGTATGAAATTTCTGAATGCCGATTCCTCCGATAATGTACTTGATGAGAACGACAAAGTGATCATCGGGAATTCAATTCCCGATTATACGTGGAATCTTTCCTGTTCATTCAAGTATAAGAATTTCACGCTTGATATGGTATGGTATGCGATAACAGGGGTCGATAAATTCAATGCAACACGTGCTGCCACGGTCATGACCGGCAATAACCGTGATGTATACAGGTATATAAACGACAGTATTTCATCCCTCAGGTACAGGTACATTTATGAATCATCGGAATTCATCGACAATGCCGGATTTATCAGGCTGAAGACCGTAACATTTTCTTACGAGCCTTCCAGACCATTGATCAGGAATGTTGGTATGCGTTTTTCGGTAAGCTTTGAAAACCTGCTGACACTGACAAAATACAGGGGATATGATCCGGAAGCCACCATATTTACCGATAACAATTTTTCCGATAATGCCATAGACCGGGGGTCTTATCCCAATCCCAAAGCAGTTTATGTTACGGTCAGTCTGAAATTCTGATATGAACAGATCCGGTGCCATTAAGATACAAATCTTTTCTACTCCTGTTGAAACTTCTATCGTATTTGCCGGATTATTGGCTGTTATGGCATCTGCCTTCGCCAATATTTTCAATCCGTTAAATCCTTTTTTCTTTCGTGAAGAGCTGCTGATCCTGATCTCATTGCCTGTTTATATTGCATTGTCCTGTACGCTTCTTACACGGAGTACAGGAAAAATTTCTTTCACTGCCATTGACATCATTCTTGTGGCTTATGTCGTTTACCTTCTGGTAAATGTCATGCTCAGGGACGCGACACAGGCAGGATCAAATGAATTTTTAGTATACCCTGTCCTTATTACTCTGTACTTTCTTCTCAGGCACTTCTTTTCCCGCATGAGAGACACTGTCTCTTTCAGCAGACAGTATGAGCTCTTCATTTCAGCGGTTGCTTCCATCCCGATAATTGCAGCCGGCCTGGAATTAACGGGGATTGTTCCCCGGTTCAACAATTTGTTCAGTATGTCCGGCGGAATGCTGAACCAGGGATCTCTGGCCAATTACCTGGCCATGTTGTCTCCTTTCCTTTTTTCAATAGTCCTGCTTAAGGAAAAAAAACAAAAAATCTCAATCTTCAGCCAAATAATACTGGCATGCTCCGTACTGATAATCGTTGTGACCAAAGCCAGAAGTGCCTGGCTCGGAGTATTCTTCTCCTTCTTTTATGTTCTTTCATATCACCCAAAAATACGGTATAGAATGAAAAAAATAAAAGACAGAACAACAATAACAATCCTGACCGTAATATTGACCCTGTTCGTATTAATTCCTGCCGGTTATTTCATGTATTTATTCAAAAAGGATTCAGCCGACGGAAGGATCTTCATGTGGAAAATCTGCCTGGAACTGGTAAAAGACAAGTCTGTTACCGGACATGGTTTCAATCACTTCATTACCTCGTTTAACAATGCTCAAATCCGTTATTTTAAGGAGAGCCCAAATGATACCAGGAGTGGCATGCTGGCAAGGGACGGCAGTTTTGCTTACAACGATTACCTGCAGCTTATGATTGAATCCGGTATCACAGGAGTGGTAATTTACTTGTTCCTGCTAGTGCTTCTCATCAAAAGAAACGATGCCGGATCATCTTCCGGTATCGATCCGCTATTGACCGGAAGTAAAGCAGGTATACTTTCCATGGCTGTCTGCAGTTTATTCTCTTACCCCATGTATATTGTACAGAACCTGTTGTTGTTATTTATCTACGCTTCTTTTATTTCCTCACAATCAAAAAGCAATTGCCGTATCAGGCTTTCATCTCTGTGGTATTACTGTTTTACGGCTGTTATGGGATTATTCCTTGTTTTACTATTGTTTTATAAGATCCGTGAATACAATGCCTGTAAAAAATGGAAAATGGCTTATCTATATTCGGAACAGCAAAATATCCGGGAGGCACTGAATATCTATGAAGAAGTATATCCCTTGTTAAAAAACCGGCCTCTTTTTTTGTTCAACTACGGAAGCCAGTTGTCGATATCCGGATATAGCGAAAAAAGTGTTCATGTATTGCAATCGTGCATTGCAAAGCAGTCTTCCTATGACGCGTATCTGAACCTTGCCAAAAGTTATGAAGACCTTAATAATCTTTTGTCCGCTGAAAAATACTATCAGAAATGTTCATCTCTGATCCCACATCGTTTTGTTCCCAAATACCGGTTATTTATAATCTATAAAAAGACACATCGTTGCCGGGAAGCAAGGGAAATGGCTAATATTATTATAAATATGGATATAAAGGTATATTCCGACCTTGTTGGTGAGATCAGGAATGAAGCTATGAAATATAGCTGCACCATGAATGGTTCTAATTGATCGTATCTTTTCTTATTTATAAAGGCTAATTACTCCTCTAAGTTCGGGTTCAGACGGATATCCCCTTCCGGTACAGGGAAAAAATAAATGCTTTTATCAAAAGCCTCAGGAGGGCCTCCTTCCGCAGGATGCCTCAGAGCCGGCAGGTCCTCCACCATTTCGAGCCGTACCAGGTCGAACCAGCGCCCTTCGGGCTCGCCTGCCAGTTCCCAGGCCCGCTCCCATACCACCGAATCGGCAAATACTTCGGGCGACAGACCGGGTTGCAGGTCAAAGTCCGAAGACGAATAAATATCAACATTGTGTGCCCTGCGGCGTATCCTGTTGACACATTCATAGGCCTTTTCATCCAACTGTCCCGAGCGGGCCGCTGCTTCGGCATACGTGAGCAGTGTGTGAGCGTAACGAAACAGGTATATTTTGGGACTTCCCAAAATATAATAAAAATCATCAAGTTGAACGTAATCAAAATAGGCGTTAAAAGGAACATAAAACGGTTCGTAAAAAAATTTCCGGCAACTTGCCCTGCTACATGGACCTAAAACATCAACTTGTATAAACCCGGTATCAATCTCAGGATAAAAAGGATAGATATTTGGAACATAGATGGTTGTATAGAAGGTTATATCTTTTCTGTAGCCCCGGGGATAGTTATTAAAAAAATTCAGCTCTACCGGAAAAAAACCAAACATACATGGGAATTCCCTGTTTAAGAAATAATCTCCCATGGAAGAATTTCCTGAATAGGGTATTACATAAATTAGATTGACCTCATCAAAAACATGTGTTTGAAGCGGATTAGAAAAATAAAGAGTGAGAATCGTTTCTGAATTATGGTAATGGACATTGTCCCACAACCTGGCAAAATCGTCAACCAATCCGAAACCGAAATAATCTGCACTGTCAATTACCTCACCTGCTTCCCTGGCAGCCAGTTCATAGTCTGTAATATTTTTCAAGGGATAGCCTGCACGGCTTAAATACACTTCGGACAACAGGGCCTTTGCTGTTCCCCGGTGCGGGGTTTCATACGGAACACGGGCTGTTGTATTGTTTTCCGGCAACAATGCCATTGCCGTTTTCAGATCGCTCTCAATAAAGTCATATATCTCATGAAAAGATGCACCTGATAAGGTATAAGATACGTCCGTGTTATCAATAAGCGGGATCTCTCCATAGGTGCGGGTTAACCTGAAATAGCAATAAGCCCTGATGAACAGTATTTCTCCCAGGATTTTCAATGTAGGTTTATCACAAAATAAAAAATCTTCATATTGGCTTATTATGCTATTTGAAGAAGCAATTGTCTGGTATAATGAACTCCACAAATAACCAGTATTTAGAGTACCCTCAGGACTGTAACATAGATTGCTGTAATATTCACTATAGCCATAATGCAAACCAATACAATTTATATCATCACCTTTGATATTGGGAGAATAAAAATTATTGTCATTTAACGCCTGTGCCAGTTTTCCATAAACGCCATTCGCCGCCTGTGCCAATTGACCATAATTTTTTATCTCTCCGATGGATATTTCTTCGGAATGGAATATGGACTCACAGCCGGTCAGAAAAAAAACCAAAAAAAATAGGAACACATGCCGTTTCATCTTATCATTTTATAGCCCTGTCAGGGTTTAGAACCCTGACAGGGCTGGACTATTCAATATCCAGGTTCGGGTTCAGACGGATATCCCCTTCCGGTACAGGGAAAAAATAAACGGTTTTATCAAAAACCTCTGGAGGGCCTCCTTCCGCCGGATGCCTCAGAGCCGGCAGGTCCTCCACCATTTCGAGCCGTACCAGGTCGAACCAACGCCCTTCGGGCTCGCCTGCCAGTTCCCAGGCCCGCTCCCATACCACCGAATCGGCAAATACTTCGGGCGACAGACCGGGTTGCAGATCATAGTCCGAAGGCGAATAAATATCGACATTGCGGGCCCTGCGGCGTATCCTGTTGACACATTCATAGGCCTTTTCATCCAACTGTCCCGAGCGGGCCGCTGCTTCGGCATACGTGAGCAGTGTGTGAGCGTAACGAAACAGGTATATTTTAGGACTTCCAATATAAAGAAATGAATAGAAATCATTATCATAAAACTGTGTATAGGGAATTATATACGGATCATAATAAAATTTGCGATATCCGATCCTGTTACATTCCTCAACAGTCTTTATTTGA
>JASFVU010000138.1:0-6918 GCA_050049665.1 Bacteroidales bacterium
AACGAAAAAAACCGACAATCTGCGCAAAATTCATAAATATCAGGTAATAAGGCAGGAATACGATTTTCAGCCGGATGGAACGTTTTTCAAGAATGCCTCCTGCAATAACAACCAGGTAAAATATCCCCTGAAGCAAGAGAAGTAAATTGAACTCAAAGGAATTCCAGGATCCGGCATAACAGATGTATATATTGATGAAGAGGATCAGGGGAATTGAGAAGGGAACAAATAACCATCGGAACACTTTGTGTGAAATGAATTCAATACTTAAAATGCCATATCTGAATACATTCAGAAGTGAAGGGATAAAAGCCATAGTCTGAAATCCGCCGGCGGCGATCCTTATTTTTCGTTTTAGTTCTTCTCTTGAATTTGCCGAAGGAGATTCCGTTGCATAAGCCTTTGGCGCATATTTTATTTTGTATCCCTTTCGGGCAATGTTCAGTGAGTTGACAAAATCATCAATGATCAGGTTCGGATTTAGTTCCTCGTACAATTCGGTACGGATGGCATACAGCTCACCTGCCGCACCTAATGTGGTATCGAGATTGGATTCAAGTTTTTTGATAAACGATTCGTACTGCCAGTAAGTACTTTCCCCCACACCGGCAGCTGCTTCGGAAAGATTCCTGGCAATTCTTTTTTCACCGGCAACACACCCGATATTTTCCGACCGGAAATGAGACATTAATTCAGCGATTGAATTCCTGGCCAGCATAGTGTTGGCATCACAAAATACAGTAAAAGGCGTATTCACGTGTTTCATCGCCCGGTTCAGAGCGGCGGTCTTTCCTTTTCTTTCTGTTTCATGAAGCAGGATAATGCCGTTATAGGTTTTCAGCTTTTCATACGTGCCATCATCCGATCCGTCGGTGATCCAGAGTATCTTCAGTTTATCCCGGGGATAATCGATGGAAAGTGAATTTTCCATCTTTTTGTCGACAACTTCTTTTTCATTATAGGCTGCAATCAGGAGAGTAACTTCGGGATAAGCATTTGTGTAAGTGTGTTTTTCCCCGGCAAACCAGCCGGGAATGCTTTTGATCGTGTTAAGAATAATTAACAGGAGAGTATATCCGAAATAAGTATACAGTACGATTCCTAATAATATCCAGAACAGGAGTTTCATTTCTTCAGGTATTGTTCGTAAAACCGGAAAAGTTCTTTTCCGGTTTTTTCATTGCTATAATGTGTCTTGACAAAGTTGTACGAATTCTTTTCAAGTTTTGCAAAAAAATCCCTATTCTCCAAAAGCTGAGTAATGGCTTTTTTCATACCGGAAGCCTCATCGGCGATAATGGCATGCTCCCTGTTTACCAGGCCCAGACCTTCGGCACCAACGGAAGTTGTTATGATTACTTTTGACCGGGCCATGGCCTCGATGATTTTGATTCGCATTCCGCTTCCTGCAAACAACGGAACAATCATGATCCGGTAACGATCATAAAAAGCATAAGCGTTTTCCACTTCACCATGATATTCTATCTTATTCTCAGCGCAGAAATCCCCGAACCATGAGGGAGCATTCCTTCCGGCAACATGAAATGTAAGTTCAGGCATTAAAAGCCTGATCTCACTCCATACGTTCCTTACAAACCATTTCAGCCCCTGCTGGTTTGGTATCCAATCCAGCGATCCGATATAGAACAGCGAATTTCTGTTATCAGCGGAGGAAGTTCCCTGAAAAACAAATTCAGGTATTCCGGTCTGACTCACCTTTACCGGTTTAATATTCCCCATTTCGTTTAATTTCTGTGCATCCCGGTCTGTGATAGGGATCAACAGGTCATACGTATTGATCATCTGTTTTTCAAAGCGTTCAAGCCGGTTAGCCAAAATCCCGAAGTAGAATTTTTTCAACGGGTTTGAGGCAGTTTCGGCCGATCTGGCCCATATCTCATGTTCCACGTTGTGAGCACGATAAGATATCGTTGCCGATGACCGTTCCCTGATCGATCTGATGTATGGGGTCAGATAAAGGCCCTCCAACTGAACAACATCGAAATTATCTGAGGTGAGAAGTGTTTGCAGGTAAGCATTGAAACGGGCGTTTACAAACCGGACGGCATTATAAGGTTTTGAAGAAAAAAAAAGGTTCATCAGAAGATTGAGCGGTTTTATCCGGGTATCAACGGGAACAAAATGAAAATCGATCCGTTTTCTGTATTTCTCAGGTATGTCTTCCGGACTACCCCGGTGTTTATCCGTGATCATTGCCAGCACCGTAACCTGGTTGTCATTGTCCGAAAAGCTCACCGTCAGGTTAAATACAGCAATTGATCCGCCGTCGTTCGGAGGATAAGGGACTTTGTTACACAATTGCAGTATTTTCATAAACGGATTCCCTATTTATTGAATAAATCGACCCTTTTCACAAGGATTATCAGATCCTCGGTCAGCTGATCAATATTCTGGAGGCGTCCTTTGAGCATAAGGAATTGTACATAATGCCTTACCAGAACGATCAGCGTGACAGGAGGGATCAAAAGGAGTATAAGACGGATGAAAAGAATGCCCTTTTGATCGACATAATTCCTGTAACGGAAATTCGGAAATTCGTTTAGCTTTGTTCGTATAGCCTGATCTTCGAACAAGTCCGATTGCCTGATACTGTAAATAATGTTTTTGTATAACCGTTCAAAAAGTATGATGTTGCTTATTTCACGTAAGCCAATGAGAGACAGCAGGTAACCTGTGAATTTGATCCTGGTGTTCACATCCTCATTCAGCTCTCCGATCGTTTCACGGAACGAACTGAGAGAGGCTACTATTTTTTCATGTTTTATTCTTTTTCCAAGTTCAATTCGTGGTTGTTTTTCCAGCACTTCCATGATCGATTCACGTTTGAACCCCGGTATTTTTTTCAATAGGTTTGCATAAGTATCAATATTCAGTATGGCGGCATCCGTGGTTGCTTTATAAGTCAGGAAACTCCCTGCCGTAAAGAAAACAATGGTGGATATCCACATGCCCTGATAATCAGGTAAAATACTTTCCCTGACAAACTTTTCACCCATTAAGGAAATGATGTAGTAAAATATAAAGAACAAGGTAGATAATACCAGCGGCAAACCCAATCCTCCTTTTCTGATGATTGCCCCGAGGGGAGCGCCAATGAGCAAAAAAACAAAACAGGAAAAAGCGATGGTGAATTTTCGCTGGGTCTCGACCTCAAATCTCCTCAGGCGTTTGATTTTTGTTTTAATGGACTGGAGGTTATTGGATACATAGGTTCTTGTGGACTTTGCATAGGTAAGGGCTTCTCTTAATAAAGCCTCCTTTTCTTTAAAGGTAAGTTTGGCCATCAGACTGTCGTAATATTCTGCTGATGCCTGTTTAACCGTTTCCATATCCTGTTTCGGTGGCAGAGGATCGTTATATCCGGTATTTGACGCATCCGGGTTGTCAGAAAGATCACTATTTATCGTGTCATTCATGGTCTCCTCAGGTTCTGAAGGATCTCCGAAACCAAATAAAAGGGCCCTGTTAACAGGAGGGCCTGTATCTGCAAAGATCTTCATATCCCGTTGCATGTCTTTATGACCAAAGAACTTTATTGAGTCGGGTGTTTTGGTAAAGTGGGTTCTTACGTTCTTCTGATATTGACGTTTCTTGAAATAGTTACCAACGATCAGGGTTCTGGCCAGACTTTGTTCACGGAAGTTGATTTCATCCTCAATTGAATCGGCCATTAAATTCAGCTGATTCAGGTTCAGCATGCTGTAATGGTTCCTGAAAAGATTCTCATCAGTCCGTGTAAGTGAAAAACCGACAAGTTCTATGATCATTTGCTGTTCATCAAACGTGTCGTAACGATGAGGATAGGTATGCATTCTTCTGGCTCTTCTGTCTCCTTCTTCCTCGTTATAACTGTATCCGTTGTAAAGTGTGAATATGAGATACCTTTCGTCCTCGGTAACGATCATTCTTCCCGAATCGGCAATAATTACGCTGGTATTGCCTCTTCGTTGCGAGTGGTCATATATTTTTACATCATACAGCATATTGGTAGCGGGATCTTTTTTGTCAACACGAACACTATATCCTTCGATACCATTGTAAAATATTCCTTGAACTATCTGAATTTCAGGGCGCTGATTCCGGACATCGTACAGGAGCGATCTCATCTTCAGGTTCGTATACGGCAATACGTCATTGGCAAAAAAGAAAGCGCCAATACTGATGAGAATGATAAGGATCATCAAAGGCATCATCACTCTTTGCAATGATATACCGGATGCTTTGATCGCCGTTAATTCATAATATTCTCCCATGTTTCCGAATGTCATCAGTGATGCCATTAGAATAGCGAGGGGAAGGGCCATTGGCACCAGACTTGATGAGGTATAGATCAGCAGTTCTGCGATCACAGATGCTTCCAGTCCTTTTCCCACCAGGTCATCAATGTACCTCCACAAGAACTGCATCAGGAGAATGAACAGAACAATGAAGAATATCAGAACAAACGGACCGATAAATGATCGTAATATCAGAATATGTAATCGTTTCACATGCCGATAATTTATTTTTCCGGTAAGGATATATGCAAAGTAACAAAGTTATGAAGAAAAAATTGTGCAGTAATCATGAACCCAGTACATGTTTAAGCTCTGATATTTGTGAATCCCAGAGCCCGACAATATCATCTTCATCATCTTCGTCAATTGTATCGGTAATAACCAGGGCAACATCACCTGTCAGTTCATCTACGCTAATTCTGAATTCAAAGGTGGGTTCTTCGGGATCGTCAAGCCATTTGAACCGGATGTAGTTATTTTCTTTTTTCTGGACCAGTTCTGCCTTCTGTTCGGATTCGTCCCAGATAAAATAGTAAATGTTCCCTTTAACATTAACATCATCAGCAAACCATTCCGCTAATCCGCCAGGGGTGCTTAATCTCGGGTAGAGCACTTTAGGTGAAGAATTCAGAGTATATTCCAACGTTATCTTTTTTTTCATGTTAAATTGTTTCCGCTGATTATAAGATAATGAGTTTTGCAGGCCATTTCATATCAGGACTTTCATTCATGGTTGGTCTGCCAATGTATAAAAAAAAATCATGTAAGAAAAATAAATATATCTGTCTGAGTGATTTTTCATTTAAACGTCCGGTAAATATAGAAGAATTTGGGTTTAACATATCATGGCACAAAAAATTGTCAAAATATAAAAAGAAACATATCTTTGCCTCCGCTTTTAACCGCCGGAGCTTTGGCGAAGGTGGTTTTCATTAAAAAGAAGTATTGAGAATGCCGCCTTTGCAAAGGTTTTGGCAGAAAAATCCACTTTCGCTGAGACCTTCGCATAAGCTTCGGTCTCCGATGAAAGCTACGGTGGACAAAGGGCGAGGTAGCTCAGCTGGCTCAGTGAGACTGGGATTACGGGAACGGAGTGAAACGGAATACCAAAGTCGAAATAGTCCCGATAACAATCGGGATTAGAGCGCCTGATTGGGCTTAATAGGAAGAGAATAGATACACATACAAGGCGAGGTAGCTCAGCTGGTTAGAGCGCATGATTCATAATCATGAGGTCGCGGGTTCAAGTCCCGCTCTCGCTACAGTAATAAAAGGGGAAGATAAAATCTCCCCTTTTATGTTAAATGAAATATAGCATTAACCCTGTAACAAAACAATAACAAAATTGTAATGAAATATTAAATGAAATGAAAACGAACTTCGATATTATACTTATAATTTTGAATTGATCTCCAAACCATAAGTTATGAAAAGAAGAAATTTTCTTAAAACAACTGCACTAACCGGTGCAGCAATCAGTACATTTCCAAATTATTCAAAAGCAACTACTTTAACCGGAAAAAGAGAACACTCCCTGCGCATTGTTCAGGTTACGGATATGCATATATTTCCTTCAGAAAAAGTTAAGGCAGCAATAAGTAATTTACTGGAAGAAATTCATGACCTGCAAAGTAAACCTGATTTTGTTCTGAATACGGGTGATGCTATTATGGATTCTTTATCAAGATCGAAAAAAGAAACAATTGAACAATGGGAAGCATATAAAAATTATTTCCTCGATCCTTTGCAGTACAAAATATATTGCTGTATTGGTAATCACGATGTATGGGGATGGAAGCTCCATGAAACTGCACTGGAACAGGATCCTGATTATGGTAAAAATATGGCCATGAAGTATCTTGAACTCGATCAGCGCTATTATAGCTTTAATGCCGGCGATTGGCATATTATCTGTTTAGACAGCACTTTTAAACCTGAGGGTGAATTCGATTATATAGCCAGGCTGGATGATGAGCAATTCAGTTGGTTGGAAAACGATTTACAAAACACACCCGAAAATACCCCTGTATTAATTGTTTCTCATATTCCTGTTCTTTCAGCTTCGGTTTTTTTCGATGGTGATAATGAAAAGAATGGAAATTGGCAGGTACCCGGACAATGGATGCATATTGATGCTCGTCGTATTAAGGATTTATTGTTTCGGCATCCAAATGTAAAAGCTGCGGTTTGTGGTCATGTTCACCTGGTAGACGCCGTTAATTATCTGGGCTTAAGTTACTTTACGAATGGTGCTGTATCAGGGGCATGGTGGAAAGGAGCGTATCAGGAATTTTCCCCGGCTTATGCAATTATTGACTTGTATGCTGATGGTTCAGTGGATTGCGAATTAAGAGAATATAACCTGACCAATGCCCGCAAGTGACAAGGTATTCGGGGAGAAAACCGGAAACGAACGGGATCGCATCAGGACCAGGACCTTCCCCGCTTATTTCAAAAATGCTTAAGTCGTATGTTTGGTTCTGAAAGAGGGTAAACTATCCGGTGACTGAAACATTCTCCTTATTCCTGCCTGTCGCGTAGTTGCCTGTGTACTTGCTGTGCTGCTTCATATATATCACTTGAAAACTCGCTACCGCCCTTTCTTTTGTTAATGAAGGGT
>JASFVU010000142.1:0-6884 GCA_050049665.1 Bacteroidales bacterium
AAAAATAAAGAGCAAGTATGATCAGCATCAGGTAAATTGTTCTGGCCCACCATGTTTGCCACCAGGCCGGTAATATATTTACGATCAATGATGACTCCTGTTCATTCCAGTAACCATCATTATTCGACGCTTTTACTTTGAATACATATTTTCCCGGATCCAGGTTAGTATAAGTTGCTGTTCTTTGTGTCCCGACTTTGTTCCATTGCTTTTCAAAGCCTTCGAGAATAAATGCATACTGATTTTTTTCAGGAGCAATAAAATTCAGGGCGGCAAATTCGATCGTAAAGACCGAATGCCTGCGGGATAAAGAAATTTCATCCGAAATACTGATGTTTTGCATCAGCGGCGAATCTTTATCCCCGATTTTAACCGGTTGATTGTTGATATAAACATCGGTAAAAACCACATCCGGAGTAAACAAATTGTCTCTAATACTGTCCGGATAGAACACATTGAATCCGTTGCTGCCTCCAAAATACAACCTTCCTTCCCGGTCTTTAAAAAACGACCTGCGGGCAAATTCGTTTCCCTGCAGCCCGTCATACACATCATAATTTCTGAACACAGGATGTTCAGGATGATTTACACCATCAATGAATTTTGAAATGCCATAATTCGTACTCAACCACAGGTTCCCCCTGTCATCTTCACAAATACCTCTTATTACATCATTTGGCAGACCATCTTCCTCCACATAATGAGTAAATGTGCTGTCTTCCCTGTTGAACAGATTCAATCCTCCCTCCGTACCTACCCATATGTTTTTTTGGCTGTCTTCAAACAATACTACTGCTCCGTTATAACTAATACTTTTTGTATCGCCTGTATCGCGCGTGAAGCTGATAAATTGCCCTGTCTGTTTATCGAAAACATCAACAGCCCTGGTAGTAGCTAACCATATTTCGTCATAACTGCTGATCATGATCGTTCTGACCCAATTGTTTGAAATGCTGTTCCGGTTCCCGTCATAAAGATATCTTGTAAAAGTGCCGGTTCCGTAATTGAATTTATTCAGTCCGCCGTTCATGGATGCGATCCACAGGTTTCCGTCTTTATCTTCTGTAATTCCGAATACACTGGTTCCTCCGATACTTGTTGTGTCTTCTTCATCGTACTGAAACCGCGTAAATGTACCTGTTCCTTCATTGAATAAATTCAGCCCGCCGGCCCAGGTCCCGATCCACATATTCCCCCTGCTGTCTCTGTATATGGCCCATACAGAACTTGAACCGATGGACCTGTTATTCTTATAGTCATGTACAAAATGCCTGAAAGTCTTTTTTTTCCTGTCATATATATTCAATCCGCCTTCCGTACCGATCCATAACAGGTCCTTCTCTTTATATATCACATTTACATGATTGTTATTCAGACTATTAGGGTCACTGGGGATATGCTTGTAATGTTTGAACTTATAATGGAGACTGTTATAGTAGCTTAATCCTTTTCCATATGTTCCTACCCAGACAGTTTTCTGCTTGTCCATAAATAACGAATGAACCGAATTATTGGAAAGGCTTGAATTATCTGTTGGATCGTGGGTATAGTGTTTAAAAACACAATTGTTCCTGTCAAAAGAATCCAGATCAAGGACATTCAATCCTCCATTTTCAATTCCTATCCATAAATTTCCCTTTTTGTCATCCAGAAGGGTAAGAATCGCACCCTGACTGATGCTCTCAGGGTTACCCGGATCACTGGTGAAATTATAAAATTCGGGATGAAAAGGGTCTCCTTCTTCATACTCCATGAGACTGAGACCCATCGAATTGGTTCCTATCCATATTCTGCCCCTCGAATCCTGTATTATGAACCGTATTGCATTCTCGCTGATGCTCTTACTATCGTTTCTGCGGTGTCTGAAAGCCGTATAACTATAGTCCTTTGTATTTACCAGCAAAAGTCCGGAATAATAGGTGCCCAGCCAGAGATTCCCGTTACGATCCCTGAAAATTGCATTTATAAACAGGTTTTCAAAAACCTGTTCAAACGAATAATCGGAAGGATCTAACAGGAACAGTCCCTCCGGGGCGCCGATAAGCAGATTACCGTTTTCAAGTTCAAAAATGGCTTCAATTGAATAGTAAAAAGTAAAAGGAAGTGGGATGAAATTGTCTTGTCTGCGGTTATATATGTTCAATCCGGCTTCAGTTCCAATCCATAATCTATCCTGCTTATCTTCATAAATTATTTTGATATTATTATTTGAAATACTGTTCTTGTCCTTGTAATTCTGATAATATGATCTGAAACCATATCCGTCATACCGGTTCAGTCCGTTTCCGTTGCCAACCCATAAAAAACCCTTTTTATCCTGATAGATACATCTGACCCAATTCTGTGACAATCCATCCTCTACTGAAAGATGCCGGAATTTAACATCATCATATTGAGCACAGACCCCGGTCCAGAAAAACAACCAAACGATTATGTAAACAGGCATTCTGATCATCAGGCAAAACTAATTTTCAAATGCTCAACCCTATCATGAGCAGTATATTCATTCCTGAAAAAGACCGTTACTCCTCCTTTACAGGATTTGTTCATCATAACCAAAAGTCCGGAATATAAGTACAAAGACCGGTACCTTCCCGTAAACTACCTTTGAGCAATCGGCCAACCAGGATTTAAACATAATAAATATTTCAAAAATTTTGGAATTTCATGGCATATATTGTGCTATATCTCATTGTATAAATTGCTGTGAATACATTCAATGGATTGCCTGTGGATTTTTTTTATAAATAATGCACCTTTGCCAAGGGCAGGGATCTTTCCCGGAATTAAAACATCAACATGCCATCTGTTCTGATCGATATTTACAAGACAAATGATCCGTATTCGGGCCTGGGTCAGTTCTCATTTCATTACGCGAAACACATCCTTCGGGTAAAGCCCGAAGATTATGACCTGCATTTCCTCGGAAAACGTGACCCGGACATTTCAGCTAACAGTGATGTTACTTTTCTTCCGGCTAACTGGCAGAAACGTTATTTACCGTCTCTGAATAAACGATTTGATCTGTGGCATAGTCTGCATCAGTTTCCATCCCACAGACCGGCCGGAAACACGCTTCACATATTAACCATTCACGATTTGAATTTTCTGGTGGAAAAAAATGATAAGAAGGCTGCCAAGTACCTGTACCGGCTGAATAAGAATGTGAAAAGAGCGGACATACTTACCACTATATCAGACTATACAAAAAAACAACTCTTCGAACATATAGATATAAAAAACAAGCCCGTCCATACCATCTATAACGGTGTTGAATTACCTGTTGCCGAACATCCGGCCAAACCCGGCTATGTGGATACTCAAGACTTCTTTTTCACAATAGGCATTGTCACCATGAAAAAAAACTTTCACACACTGGTGCCTCTGATGCATTCCTTTCCCGGGATGAAGCTGGTCATTGCCGGAAACAATAATACATCCTACGCGAGGCAGATCATTGATTCCCTGAAGGTTCACAAACTTGAAAACAGAGTTATCCTGGCCGGAAAGATAAGTGATGAAGAAAAATACTGGTTGTATTCAAATTGCAGGGCTTTTTTATTTCCCTCCCTGGCTGAAGGATTCGGATTGCCGGTTATTGAAGCAATGTTGGCCGGAAAGCCTGTTTTTCTGAGTAAACATGCCAGTTTACCTGAGATCGGAGGCAGGCTGGCCTATTACTGGGACAATTTTGAACCCGGCCACATGGCAAAAGTAATAAAGACCAACCTGAACGTGTTTTATAAGGATCAGGCAGCACGCTCAACAGAACTGATAAATTATGCACAAAAATACAGCTGGAAGGAATGCATCAGGAAATACCTTGAGCTTTATCGGGATCTTTTGGCTTAAAGCCTTGTTAATGAATTCCTGTACGGATAAAACCGTGGTCAGTATTACTGACCGTTTTTCTGAACAGAATAGATATCATCCAGTATATGCCTGTATTTTTCAGTAATGACCTTCCTTTTGATCTTCAGCGTTGCTGATAATTCGCCCGAATCAGGCGACCATTCTTCATGGACAAGTCTGAAGCGTTTTATCTGTTCCGTCTGCCCCAATTGTTTGTTCATTTCATTGACTTCCCTCTGGAAGCGTGCTACCACCTGAGGATTGGCTATCAGATCTTTATTATCTCTGTATTTAACACCATGCCGCGAACACCAGTTATGCAAAAACGGAAAATTCGGAGATATCAGGGCACTGGCAAATTTCTCATTTTCACCCACAACCATCAACTGCTCAATAAAGAAAGATTCTTTAAATTTATTTTCTATAATCTGGGGGGCAATGTATTTTCCGCTGGAAAGTTTAAACATTTCTTTTTTACGGTCGGTGATCTTCACATATTTATTATCGATGAGCACACCTACATCACCTGTATGCAACCATCCGTCCTTGTCAATCGTTTCACTTGTCTGTTTCGGGTCCTTGTAATATCCTTTCATAACGGAATCTCCCTTTGCAAGGATCTCACCATCCTCGGAAATTTTTACTGACATTCCGGGAAGTGCCGGGCCAACAGTACCGATCATCAACTCTCCTTTATCGTAATTGCTTGTCGCTATAATCGGCGATGTCTCTGTCATTCCGTACCCTTCAACAAGGGGTATCCCGGCTGCGTTGAATATCCTTATCAGGCGGGGCTGCAATGCAGCACTTCCCGAAACTATGGTCCGTACATTATTACCAACCGCTGCTTGCCATTTTGAAAAAATCAGTTTTCTTGCCAATGATAATTTCCAATGATAGAACCAGCCATTTTTTCTATGAAATTCAAACCGCAAACCTAAATTCACCGCCCAGAAAAATATTTGTTTTTTCATTCCCCTGAGGTCCTTTCCCACGCCAATGATCTTATCGTATATCCTTTCAAGTACCCGTGGCACGGCAATAAATATAGAAGGCTTCACCTCCTTCAGGTTATCTCCTATCGTACCCAGATTCTCAGCATAATAAATACTAACTCCCTGCCTTTGAAAATAGTAATTGATGGTTCTTTCGAAAACATGGCAAATAGGCAGGAAACTGAGTGTCCTGTCATTGAGCCCGAAATGAAATACTTCTGCTGCCCCCAGAACATTGCTAATGATGTTCTTATGGCTCAGCATAACTCCTTTGGGATTGCCTGTAGTTCCTGAAGTATAAATAATAGTGGCCACATCGTCTGTTTTTATGCTCTTTTTGACCTTCTCGAGTTCATCTTTCATCTGATCTTTTTTCTCGTTACCAAGGGCATATACTTCTTTCCAGTTTTTAGCCTCAGGGATCTCATTAAAGGTATATATGAAAATATCCGGATTGATTTTCTTTGCCACCGGACTTACTTTCTGAAGGAGGCTTTTATCAGACAGAACCAGCATTCTTGGTTCGGCATGCGCTAAAATATATTCATAATCACTCTCACTCAGGGTTGGATATATCGGAACATGGATCAGTCCTGACTGGTTCAGGGCCATGTCAAGAAAGTTCCACTCGGGCCGGTTATTTGAAACGGTTGCAACACGATCACCTTTTGAAAGACCCATGGCCATCAGTCCGTAACTCAATTTATGAGCGGTATCATAGTATTCTCTTACGGAATGCTTCTTCCAGATTCCATTTTCTTTGCTCACCAGCGCATCGGCTTTATCCGGGAAATTCTCAAATGAATTCTGAAGGATATCGAAAATTCGGGTTAGTTCCATAGTTATGAGTTTTAGCGGCGGTTACAATTTACATATTTTATTATAAATCAATACATTTATTCAAAAGAATCTTCCTTGTAGAGATCCCTGATCTGAAGGGCATATTTCTGCAGAATGGTGTTCCTCCGTAATTTCTGGGTTACCGATATCTCACCTGTATCCGGCGACCAGCTATCGGGTACGAGCAAATATCTTTTTATCTGTTCTGTTTTACCCAGGCTCCTGTTGGCTTTGCCAATTTCCCGGACAATGATATGAATAACCGGTTTTTGAGTTATTATTTCTTCGTTTGTTGCAGTCTTTCTCCTCAATACATTACTCCTGAAAAAAGCAAAATCCGGAGAAATGATCGCGGCAGCATAGTGTTTTCCTTCGCCAATGATCATAATATGGTCTATGTATTGACTATTCGTAAACAGACTCTCAATCGCCTGAGGGACAATATATTTCCCATAGGATGTTTTAAACATCTCTTTTTTACGGCCTGTGATCTTAAGGTAACCGTCCGCTGTCATTTCTCCCAGGTCACCGGTATGCAGATATCCATTTTTAACAGATTGATTTGTCAGTTTCACATCCTTATAGTAACCCATCATGACATTGGGGCCCTTTACCAGTATTTCACCATCACCGGCAATTCTTACCGTCACATTTTTCACAGGACGACCTACCGTACCTAACCTGACATTCTCCTTCTTACCCGAATTCAAGGCCACCAGGGGAGCACATTCTGTCAAACCATATCCCTGGTAAACCGGTATTCCGGCTGCCCAGTAAAAGCTCTCGATCTTTTCAGATACCGGTGCCCCCCCCAAACCCACATACTTAATTCTGCCACCCAAAAAATGTCTTACCGACCGAAAAACCATCAAATCCGCCAGTAAGTGCCTTAATTTGTAATAGTATCCCCTTTTTTCATTCAGCATATAATTGCAGCCAAATTTCACACACCATCTGATAGCTTTTCGTTTCAGAAAAAATGATTCATCTGCCCTTGAAAGCACCCCGCGAAGAATCTTTTCAAGGACCCTTGGCACAACGGTCGTTCCATCCGGCCTGATCTCCTGAAAATTATTCAGGATCGATTTCAGGCTTTCCGCATAATATATCTCAGTGCCTTTATACATAAACTGGTAAACGGCAGTCCTTTCATAAATATGGCATAGAGGTAAAAAACTAAGGACCCTGTGATTTCGC
>JASFVU010000141.1:0-6884 GCA_050049665.1 Bacteroidales bacterium
AGTCCTTTGATAGGTTGCGGAGATTGAAAACGGCGGTAAGCTTCAATAAAAAGAAAGATGATGATCACAATAAGGACAACGGCATTCAGCAGGGCAGTCAGGATCTCTATACGTTTAAAGCCGAACGTTTTCTTTTCAGTGGCCCCTTTTTTTGCAATACGGTTGGCTATATAAGCCAGCATGACAGCAAAGGTATCACCCAGATTATGGATAGCATCCGAAAGCAGAGCAAGGCTGTTCGATATCAGCCCGCCAATGATCTCAGCAACGGTGATAAACAAATTTAAAACAGTGGCAAAGAGCAGGTTTTTCTCTTTCAGTTCTGCATGATGTCCGTGACTGTGGCTGTGTCCGTGTGGTGAGTCCATTTCATCACAGTTTGATATTTCTGTAAGCAAAGATGGTAAAACTTTTCAGCAGAAATTACAGGATCATAAGATAAATACGTTATCGTGTTTCAATGATTCCCGCAGTAGCAAATAGTTGCTCATTTACGGGATAACAACCGGAGATCGGGATGGTTTAGGGAAGGGTCCTGTTTTACTGTTTTTGGGGTTGTTTACTTTTTCTGAAAACAAGTATAAAACCGGCAATAATAAAGGGAATGCTGAGGATCTGCCCCATATTCAGTGCCATTCCTTCCTCAAATTCCACCTGGTCTTGTTTCACAAATTCAATGAAAAAGCGGGCAGTGAAAACGAGAATAAAAAATAATCCCGTTATCAACCCCGGTTTTAAGTCGGGGTATTTTCTGAAATACAGTCTGATAAGAATAATAAAAATGATCAGGTAACAAATGGATTCATAGATCTGTGCCGGATGCAGAGGAATAATTTGTTCGACAGGGATATCGGGAGGCGCAAGCCGTATAAATTTCACTCCCCAGGGAAGGGTTGTCGGGTTACCGACAATTTCCGAATTGAATAAATTTCCCAGCCTGATTAGACTGCCTGCCAAAGCAGTGACCATTGTTATCCGGTCGAGTACCCACAGATAGGGACGTTTGAATTTGCGTGAATACAGATAAAGACCGATCAGAATACCGATGGCGCCACCATGGCTCGCCAAACCCTGGTAGCCCGTAAAGCGGAAATTCTCACCGATTTTGCCTTCAAAAGGCAAAATGATCTTTAGCGGATTCCGAAGGTAAATTTCCGGTTCATAAAACAGGCAATGTCCGAAACGGGCACCGATAATGGTGCTTATAACAACATAAAAAGTAAGCTTATCCAGCAATTCAATGGAGAGGCCTTCTTTTTTGAATACTTTGCTGAGAATATAGTAACTGAAAATAAATCCCAACAGGAATAAAAGACTGTACCAGCGTAGTTCGATAAACCCAAGATCGGCAATTTGTGGTTTTACATCCCAGACAATGTAATTGATCATAATGGTATTTTGTGAGAAATAAGACATAAAGATAAGGATTGAAATTGAGTTTAAACCTGCTCTTTATTTTTTTTTAAAGGCTAAGCATTTAATGTCTTGATAAACAGATCATTCTGAGAAAGAAGGCAAGCCGTTGAAATAATTTTTTGTGTTTTCATGTACTTTCGGGTGGTGTTGCAGTTCATTCGGAGATGCCCACCAGTATCGGGTATGCTGTTTTGAATTATATTCCGGCACAGGGCCTTCGAGTTTAATTCTGTAGGCAATAACAAAGTAATGTGTCCCGAATTCCGGATCACCGAAGTAGTTCTCCCCCGGATAGATGTGTTCGTAAATGCCCAGGAAATTTGAGTCTTCAAGGTTTTTATTCATGCCTGTTTCATCTTTTACAATCCTGCGGAATGCGTCTTTGAACTTTTCATCTTTAAAGATACGTCCTCCGGGTACGAACCAGTAACCTTCAGCCGGTAAATTATTCCGTAATCCCAGCAGTATTTTTCCTTCGGGATTTTCAATTACAAGGTCGATAGAAACGAGGGGTGTATTTTTGATGATCCGGCGAAAATCTTCTGTTGAAAGTTTTTTCATAAATCTTTTTTCAGAGAGTTAAAGTTATGTAAATAATTTCCGGTTATTTCTTGTTATAGGTAGCTTTTTGTCTTATGATCCGTTTTGATACCATTTCATGTTAAATTTCCGCAAAGGTCAAGTGCACCGGAATTTTAGATGAACGTATCCTTTCTTTCGTCAAAGCAATCCTGCCGGTCGTCTAATTCATAGAGCCTTATCGTCTGACAATCGTTAATTTCAATACAGGAATTCCGGTGCAGAGTATGCAATTTACAATATCAACTTGCAGGCAAATGAAAAGGGCAGTTGTTTTTTCAGTTAGTTTTCTTATCCTTACTTGTTTTTCCGGACAGGTTTTAATCGCCATGCCTGCATACCCTTATCCGGTAACATATACCCAGCCCGATGGTTCGAAAATTGACATTATTCTCAGGGGAGATGAGAGGATCAAGTGGGCAGTGACAAGTGACGGTTATACGGTACTTTCCAATAAGAAGGGATTTTTCGAGTATGCAAAGCTGACACAGGATGGTGATATGGTACCTTCAGGTGTCATTGCCAGGGATCCCGGTACCCGGTCGGCTCCGGAAAAGGCATTCCTTTCATCCGTTAAGAAAGAATTAACTTACAGTTCCACCCAGGTTTTTAAGCAGAAAGTAGCCTGGGAGAATAAAAGTGCCGTAAAAGAAAAATCATTTCCGAAAACAGGATCCCATAAATTGCTGTGTATACTTGTTGAATTCACGGACCATACTTTCAGTAAATCACAAAATGATTTTTACAACCTGTTTAACCAGACGGATTATTCGGAAGACGGAGCAACCGGGAGCGTTAAAGACTATTATGCCGAAGCTTCCTATGGTAAGCTGGATTTAACAGTGGATGTGGCAGGGCCTTATACAGCAGTTCATAACAGGTTATATTACGGAGAAAACGATGTTTTGGGAGATGATATGAATCCGCGTGAACTCATAGCCGAAGCCATTGCACAGGCAGATGAAGCTGTCGATTTCTCCGGGTATGACAATGATCATGATGGTTATGTGGATGGCGTATACATCATTTATGCAGGACACGGAGAAGAGGCCGGTGCTCCGGACGAAGCGATATGGGCACATGCCTGGAATATTTCCCCGGTTGTAAATGATGGTGTGGTAATCAGCCGTTATTCATGTTCCGCCGAATTGAGAGGCAATACGGGATCGAATATTTCGCGTATCGGGGTGATCTGTCATGAGTTCGGCCATGTCATGGGAGCCCCTGACTTTTATGATACCGATTATTCCGGTTCCGGAGGGAATTTCAAAGGGACAGGTAAATGGGATATTATGGCAACAGGAGGATGGAACAACGGAGGGGCCACGCCAGCACATCACAATGCATTTACCAAGACCCATATTTTTAACTGGGCGGAAGCAACTGAGCTGAATTCGGATACAACACTAACCATGCTTAATGCGGCCAGTCATGATGACGATTTTTATCGTTTCGGGACAATAACCGAGGATGAGTATTATTTAATGGAGAACAGGGTCCGTACGGGTTTCGATGCGGAGATCCCGGCCGAAGGACTGATCATCTATCATGTTCACAAGGATGTACTGGATGTCCGGAACAGGATCAATGCGGGGCATCCGCAAAAAATGTATCCCGTATGTGCTTATACATCTGCAGATCCGGATTCCACACCTGCCTCTTATGGCAATATCAATTCTCAGGAATGTCCGTTCCCCGGTTCCGGACATGTTACTGAATTTTCAGACAATACGTTACCCGGTTTGAAATCCTGGCAGGGAGATAATTCGGGAAAGATACTGACAAACATTACTTACGATCCGGAGGAGAGATCAATAACATTCAACTACTACTGTCAAAGTCAGGATAATCAGGGAGAAAACTGTGGCAATCCGTTTATTATCACAGGAATATCCGGGGAAGTAGAGTATAGTACTACCGGTTACCGGAATGATTATTCGACCGGTTGCGATGGAAGTGCCGGAGATGTGGTGTTTTACCTGGATACACCCGTTCATTCCGGAAATACGGTTAATTTCAGGGTATCCGATGAAAATTACGATGCTGTACTTTCGGGACGTTACGGAAGTTGTGACGAGGCAGGCATTATTTGTGCCGGCGGTTCTGCCGGAACGCTGTTAAGCTGGGAGAATACCACCGGAACAGACCAGTTTATCCGGATCATTGCCGGCGGCACAGGACAAAGTAGCGGGAGCGCTACTCTCCAATGGGAAATAGCGGAACCTGAAAAAGCAGGTGAAACCTGTGACGATCCGATTATCATTTCCGGAGCTTCCGGAAGTGTCGAATACAATACTGCCGGTTATTCCAATGATTATACCGGAGGATGCAAAAGTTCGGGCGCCGATATAGTATATTATCTGGATACACCTGTCATCGACGGACAGGTCCTGGAATTATGGACAACAGGTGAAGATTACAATGTTAGTATTTACGGGAAATACGAAAGCTGTGACGGGCCTGAAATAGGGTGTCTCCTTGAAAAAAGCGGAACGGTACTGAACTGGAAAAACAGTACCGGGAGCAGCCAGGGTATCTGGATCATTGCTGATGGTTTTGCAGGGAGCAGCGGGAAAGCCTTACTGCACTGGGAAATATCGGGGACCGTAAGCGGGCTTGCCGGAACGGTTGCGGAGGATGCGGTAATTATCTATCCGAATCCTGCATCCGATCACGTAGTTCTGAAAGTGAACCATGAAAATACGGCTATTCAGTATGTGAGGATATATGGTATGATGGGCAATGTCCTGGCAGAATACAGAACAGAAGATCCGTATAAGAACTTTTTTGATATCGATGTATCATCTTACGCAAAAGGTTCTTATTTCGTTGAGGTCCGGACTACCGGTGGAATCGTTCGCAGAGTGATCGATGTGTTAAGGTAATAGATATTTGTAACGCAACTGCGATTATTTTTATGGATCTTAATAAAAACCAAAGGTTTTAATCAGCTACTGTGGGGCGTACTGGAATCGAACCAGTGACCTCATGCCTGTCAAGCATGCGCTCTAAACCAACTGAGCTAACGTCCCGGAAAAAATTTTGTAAATATACAAATTACGGTCAGAAAATTAAAACCCCTTGTGCTCTCCCGGTACAGGGTCGAATTCCCTTGATGGTCCCGGGTTTTGCCGGAGGTAAGTATCATTTATCGGGGGGGAAGGTCATTTTGAACGGCGGTTCAAATACCCTGTTAATAATGCATGTTACTTAGTTTGATCAGCTTTGCTTCTTCCAGAATTTTAATTCGCCTGCCGTGAATTTCAATTAAACGGTCCTGTTTAAATTCCGAAAGAAGACGGATAACAGATTCTGTAGCTGTACCCACCAGGTTGGCAAGTTCTTCACGTGTTAAGGAAATCTGCAGGAAATTATCCCTGTCGGTATCAAATGTCCATTTCAGTTGTATGATTACTTCAGCCAGCCTTTCTCTTACCGTTTTCTGGGCAATGTCCGTAATGTAATCATTTGCCTCTCCCAATTCCATACAGGCTATCTGAAGAAGGTCCATGGCAAAGTTGCCGTTTGTCTTCACCAGGGTTTTTACCATTTCACCGGGCACATAAACAATTTCTGCTTCTTCGATCGTTTTTGTCGACGTACATGCCAACTCGCCTGTGATCGTCGAACGAAATCCCATGATATCACCGGGTTTTGCAAATCGGATAATCTGGTCTTTGCCGTCAAATCCTGTTTTGAATATTTTAATGATTCCCTTGCAGACAACATAGAATCCGCTTATCCTTGCACCTTCTTCATAAATGATGGATCCTCTTTTATAGCTTGTTGTTCCTCCTCCGATAGGCAGGTTATCCAATTCTTCTTCATTAAGGTGGTTAAAAACAGTACTTTTGCTGATAAATTCACGCAGGTTGCTTCCGGTATACTGAACTTTATCCATTGGTAATAGTTTTGATGATCATAGTATATTAGTTTCACTATGTTTAAAGATATTAATTTTACATTTCAGGTAAATCATTTTAAGTAATTTTCAGAAGTGTAATTCATAATAAGTACAATATGAAAGAATCTTTGACAGTAAATTGGAAGGAAAACATGGCTTTTGAAGCGGAAGTAAATGGTCATAAACTTACAGTCGATGCCAGGAAGGAAAACGGAGGGAATGATAAAGGGCCGAGGCCCAAGCCATTGATGATGCTTGCCCTTGCCGGGTGTACAGGAATGGATGTCATTTCAATTTTAAAGAAAATGAGGGTAGAGGTAGATGATTTTTCCATTCGTATCGAAGGCAATTTAACCGATGAACATCCGAAGCATTACACAAGCATGCACGTCGTTTATGAGTTTACAGGAGAAAACCTTCCGATGGAAAAGCTTAAAAAAGCAGTTGATCTGTCTCAGGAAAGGTATTGCGGGGTAAGCGCAACATACAGGAAAGCCATGGAGCTGACCCATGAAATAAAGGTAAACTGAGTGATCATGTTCCGAAAATGGGTCGGGGATTTCACAGCTCTTTTTTATCCGGAGAATTGTCTTGCCTGTAGCGACTCTCTTGCCGGAAATGAAAAAGTTTTGTGTACCTCCTGCAGGCTTGGCCTTCCTTTGACCGGATTTCATAATGTTCCGGATAATCCTGTTGAAAAATTGTTCTGGGGACGAATTCCCGTAGCCCATGCTACGGCTTTCCTGTTTTTTGAAAAGACTACGAAATACCGGTCATTGATCCACCAGTTGAAATACAACGGGAGAAAAGAAGCGGGAATATTTCTCGGGAATTTAATGGGGAGCGTGCTCAGGCATTCACGATTCGAAGAAGCAGACGTCATGACGTCTGTCCCTTTGCATAAAGCAAAATTCAGGAGAAGAGGTTATAATCAGTCAGATATTATTGCCCGGGGGATTACTGAATTTACAAAAAAGCCCTTTAT
>JASFVU010000143.1:0-6832 GCA_050049665.1 Bacteroidales bacterium
CATCTCCCCAGTTATCTTCCCTGAGTAACCTTTTTCCATGATCTTTTATTTCCCGGTCATAGTTTTCGTGCCTCAATGCAATATCTTCCGGGAATATTTCCCGGTCGGTTTTCCCGATAATTTGTCCGGGCGGAATTGAAAAAAAATCGGCAAATGGCTTATTTACGGTAATGTATTTACCATCCCCGTCTTTTAGCCAGGTCAGGTAAGGAATGTTATCCAATATGGTAATCTGTCGATTCCCTTTTGAAAACGGTTCCGTTCCTTCCTGAACCGGACCGGATGTTTGTTCCTCTTCCCCGGAAGAGCTTAAACGGTGGTTCATTGACCGGCTGACGTAACCAATGATAAGATCCTGTTTCAGGTTGATCCTTTCAAGCAGAAGGGAAACAGCGATGGATTTATTTCCTTTATGGATCAGATTGACATGCTGCAGGACGGATGTGCCGTTTGGCTGAATTTCTTCAAACAGCTTTTTAAGCATTTGATTTTCCCTGAAAAGGTTAAACACACTTTTCCCGTATGCTTTGAACACTTCATTTTCGGTCGACTGACCGACCATTGACAACAAAGTCCTGTTGAGTCTCATGAACTGTCCCTTTACATCAGTCCAGAAAATCCCCAAAGAAGAGACCTTGGAATATTCCTCCAGGGCATCGGTCAGCAATCCGGTTGTTTTAGGGGAATCCATTGTTTTAAATTAAATGCTTATGTGCCAATGAAGCAATTTATTAATTTTCTTTGATATTTGAATGTATTTTGAGTCTTCAAATCAGTGTTCAGCTATTTATTTGGAACGGGTTAAAAAGCGGAAATTTTAAAAGGAGCAGAAGCCCTGCTGCAAACAGGTTCTATGATCTGCCTTGACGGATTAGTTAATTTGCTTTTCTACGATTAATCTCATCCCTTAATTTTGAAGCTTTCTCATAGTCTTCTTCTTTGATTGACTTCTGGAGTAACTGTTCCAGTTCCTTCAGATCCAGATCGGAAAGTTTATCCGGCAGGTCTTCATGTATTTCAACCTGCTTCTTTGTTTCGGATTCCGTTTCATTGAATTCTCCGGATTCCTGCTCAAAATCCAAAACAATCCCGGCCCTGTCAATGATTTCCGGGGTGGTATAGATCGGACACTTAAACCGGAGGGCCAGTGCAATAGCATCCGAAGTCCGCGTATCAATATCAACGGTATCAATGCCATTATGGCAAGTTAGTTTTGAATGAAAAACACCTTCTTCAAGCTTATGAATGGTAACTTCCAGAATATTTATCTTAAAAGTAAGTGCGAAATTATGAAATAAGTCGTGGGTCAATGGCCTCGGGGGCTTCAGCCCTTCGAGCTGAATAGCAATTGCCTGTGCCTCAAATCCCCCGACTATAATAGGAATGCGTCTTTTCCCATTTTCTTCCGCCAGAACCAGCGCATAAGCACCGGTCTGAGTCTGACTGTAAGATATGCCCAACACATTTAACCTGATCTTATCCATTGAGAAATATTACCTTAATTCTGTTTAATACATAAACGCTCTACAAATATAATGAAATATGTAAGAGTGATAAACCGATCGTGATCGTAGCAGAAATAAACACGGGGTGTAATGATTAAACAAAAGAAACGCCGGTCTGTTTTTAAAAAGCACTGAAAAACAGTCATTAATTTATTCTGTTTTGTTTGCAGTTCGATTAAATTTTATATTTTTGCACTCCCAAGTTTCAGAACAGAAAAATAAAACACTTGAAATGTACGCAATAGTTGATATAGCAGGCCAGCAGATCAAAGTTCAAAAGGATCAGAAGATCTATGTGAACAGGCTTGAAGGTAAAGAAGGCAGTAAGATTGATTTTGATCAGATCCTGCTGATCGATGACGATGGAAAGGTGCAGGTCGGCACCCCTGTTATTAAAGACATGGTGGTTTCGGCTACTATTGTATCTCACTTAAAGGGTGATAAAGTAAAGGTTTTTAAGAAGAAAAGAAGAAAAGGGTATAAAGTTCTGAACGGACACAGGCAACTCCTGACAGAACTGCTGATCGAAAACATCGCAGCCGGCAAGGCAAAGGCCCCTGAGAAAAAGGCGGAGGCAAAGCCGAAAGAAACAGAAAAGACTTCTGAAGGAAAGAAATCTGAGCCAAAAGCGGCAGCACCCAAAAAAGAGTCAAAACCGGCAGCAAAGGCTGCAGGCAAATCAGCCGGCAAGAAAAGTGCGGCACCATCCAAATCAACTGCAAAAGCAAAAAGCACAAAAGCATCCGGGGAAACCAAAACCGGAAAAGAAGCCAAAGAACCGGCAAAGCAAAAGGCAACCACGGCAAAAAAAGCTCAGACTGCAAAGCCGAAAAAACCGGCAGGAGATAAGAAAGAGAAATAGATAAAACCATTTAAATCAGTTTAACATGGCACACAAAAAGGGAGCTGGCAGTTCCAGAAACGGCAGGGAATCGGAAAGTAAACGCCTGGGAGTAAAGATATACGGCGGTCAGTTTGCCAAAGCGGGCAACATCCTTGTTCGTCAGCGAGGTACACAACACCATCCGGGTGACAATGTCGGCATGGGAAAAGACCATACATTGTATGCCCTTATTGATGGCAAGGTTGAATTCAGAAAGAAACGGAATAACCGGTCGTATGTATCGGTACTTAAGTCTGCCGAATAAGTAAAAAATACGCAATTATATTTTACTCCTGTAGATTATAGTTTAATTTGCAGGAGTTTTTTATTTTAATTTTAGCACCATGCTTACATTGAGCCAGATACGGGGAGATGCCCGGTTTGTGATCGAAAGGTTAAAGGTGAAAAATTTTGATGCCGGTCAGATCGTCGACCGGATAGTTACGGTTGACAAAAATCGAAGGCAAATACAAATGGACACCAATTCCCTTGAAGAAGAACTGAATTCTGTATCCAGAAAAATAGGTATCCTCTTTAAGGAAGGGAAGACAGAGGAGGCAAACCGGCTGAAGGAACAAACCGGCATATTGAAAGAAAAGATCAGGGAGTTGAACCGGAAACTGGCTGATGTTGAAGATTCGCTGGAGCAACAACTGGTTTTGTTACCGAATCTTCCTCATGAATCCACTCCGGCGGGAATAGGATCGGAACAAAATAAGCTGGTTCGTGAAGGAGGCTCTGTTCCCGACCTGATGAAAGATGCATTGCCTCACTGGGAACTGGCAGCTAAGTATAACATAATCGATTTCGAGTTGGGGAACAAGATCACAGGCTCGGGGTTTCCTGTTTACCTTGGGAAAGGCGCACAGCTTCAGCGGGCTCTGATCGGTTTTTTCCTTGATGAGAATATACAGGCAGGTTACGAAGAGGTCTTACCTCCTCTGATGGTCAATGAGGATTCGGGATTCGGGACAGGACAGTTGCCGGACAAGGAGGGACAGATGTATCATGTGGGATCGGATAATTATTTTCTGATACCGACTGCCGAAGTTCCTGTGACTAATATCTTCAGGGATTTGATTTTGAATGAGGAAGATCTTCCGATAAAAAGAACTGCATATACACCTTGTTTTAGAAGAGAAGCCGGCTCATATGGAAAGGATGTCCGCGGACTGAACCGTTTGCATCAGTTCGATAAGGTGGAGATCGTCCAAATCCGGCATCCCGGTAAATCGTACAAAACACTGGATGAGATGGTCGTTCATGTTGAAGGCATTCTGAAAAAGCTTGATCTGCCGTACAGGATCATGCAACTTTGCGGCGGTGACCTGAGTTTTGCCTCTGCGCTTACGTATGATTTTGAAGTGTATTCGGCTGCCCAGAAAAAGTGGCTTGAGGTCAGTTCGGTCTCTAACTTTGAATCGTTCCAGGCTAACCGGCTGAAGCTCAGATACCGGGACAAAAATTCAAAAAAACCTGTTCTCGCGCATACCCTGAATGGAAGTGCCCTGGCCCTTCCCAGGATCATGGCTGCCTTGCTGGAAAACAATCAGACGGAAAAAGGGATCGTCATTCCCGGGATATTGACCGGATATACAGGGTTTGAAATAATCGGTTAAAATGGATGTCCGGGCTTTGTGTGTTTGCGGCAGGGATGTTTACCGGCGGAACCATCAGTCAATTACTTTATAGGCCAGTTCGCGTATGCGCTGATCGGTTTTTATTTTGTGCGAAGCTACGTTGGAAGTTTTCATCTCAAATTTTATTGTTCCGTCCCTGATCACAAAATTAATGGCAGCTCCCTGTTCCAGCATACCTTCCATTTCCGTGACGATCAGGGAGGGCTGATCGCTGAATTTGTCAATGATCACTGGCAAATGACGACTTTGCCAGTGTCCCACGAACAGAATATGGCATTTTCCGATAGCCTCCGGGGTCGTCGGATTTTTAATAACGATATTCTGCTGGCCGATCTTTTTTGAGGCGGTTATTCTGAGAAGTTCCTCATAGACTGATTTGTGCCCTAAAACTTCTATCGTGAAATCACCGCCTTTCATTTGTTCCGGCCAGTCAAAATATTTTGTGAAATTATAGAGGAAAAGGCCAATGTATTTTTCTTCCTGAGCTTTGATGTTCAGGGCGATGCCTGCTATTACAACAAAAAAGAAAAACTGCCTTTTCATCCGTATCATTCTTCAATGGCAAATTTGATTATCTCTGCACTTTTATTTCCCAGAACATCGAAAGCTTCTATTTCAATATGGTAGTTCCCCGGAGCCAGTCCCCTGAGAGGATTGTCTGACCGGGTATTTCCATCGTTGATCTTATACAGGATCTTTTCTCCTCCGGAACTTGCATCTGTTGCAGCTATGTATAGCATGGTGTTGGTAGGGTAAATTGTATATACTTCGTCCCTGACGGTTTTCCGGCCGATGGATTCAACACTGAAATGATAGTGAATGACCGGTGGTTTGTTATCCAGGAATACGAGCCGGGTTTTGATATCATTTTTATTGTTTACATTGTCGGATGCATGATATGAGATAGTTTGCAGTCCCGGTTTTTCGATCGTGAAGGGAGTGGAGTATTCTTTAAAATCAGTACCATTCAGGGAGTAGGAAACAGATTTTAATCCGGACTGGTTATCCGAAGAGGCAAAGGAAATTTCAGTTTTGCCTGAAATGAACAGGGTATCGCGTGAAGAAAATTTTGGTGAGCCTATAACAATGTTTGTGTTCGGGGGGTCCGTATCACAAAAATAAGTGTGTAACTGAACCGGAGATTCATTTTTTACATAATCGACGGCTTTCAGCCGCAGGTATTTTAATCCCTCTTTTTCAATTGTAAAAGGCTGTGTATACGGTATGTCAATATTGTACGAATTGATGCTGTATACTGTTTTTCCCACCCCCGCCTTTTCATCCGTGGCTTCAATGTTGAATTTGCTCCGCGCAGAAACAAAATTGTATTTTCCTTTGTAAAGATCGTTTTCTACTGATAATTCCACTTCAGGAGGGTCATTGTCAACATAAAATTCAAAAGTAACATCCGAAGCTTCAGAAGATTCCCCGGGCCTCTGATAGGTTCCCTTACCACCGATTACCTGCTCTTTCTCCCTGTTACCCAGGTAATCCTCCGCAAAAAAAGTAATCGTTCCGTCTTCCGATCCTAAAGCGCTGACCGGGATTGGCCGGTAATATTTTATTTGCTTACCGTCGTTTATCCGGTAGTAAATTCCTTTTACCCCGGAAAGTGAGTCTTTGCTGATGAGTTTTATGGTTGTTTTTGATGACACGTATTTTTCATTGCCCAGATTATCGATCTCAAATTCCGTAACAGGAGGCCTGGTATCCATGTAAAAAATGTCTTCCTTTTCCTGTTCCATATTCCCGACATGGTCAATGCTGTAAAATCTGAGCGTATTCATACCTTCTTTAAATTTTTCCAGAGCCTTATCATAGATTGCATAGGGGTTTCCGTTTAAGGAACAGCTGGTCGACTTTACACCCGAAACAGCATCATGTGACCGGAGTTCGATCCTGAGATCGGGGCTGTAATATTTATTCCCTCCGATTAATTTGTACACGGAAGAATGATAGGCCGACCTGCTTGACGGGGGGATGCCGTCGGCATATACTTCAAAAATGATATCTCCCCGCGGGTAAACGGTTTTTTTGGTAACGGTATCCACTCTCCAGGGAGAACGGACCGTATTGTATCCTTCCGTATCAAAATACATGGGGTTTGAATATCTGTCAGATGAATCGCTTACCAGCCGGACTTTTTCAGCGTTGGGATCCGGGGACGTGGAAAGCCAGAGATAAATGCCCAGATCTTTGTTGACATATAACCTGTTGTTTTCATCTGAAATATAGACTTTCTTTTCAGGTTTTTCCTGAGCCGGGGAGGAAAGGAAGATGCAGACAAGGATAAAAAAACAGGATAAGAGCCTTTTCATGTTTTAATGTATTTGAATCTATACCAATTTAGTAAAAGCGATCAATATAGCCAGCGGATGACGGGATTATTTTTTAATTAACCAGTTGTTTTATGATCCGGAACAGATAAAGAATGGTCCGCAGGCTTTTGTTAAAGCCTGTTTTTCTTCATTTCCCGTATGTTACTCCGGATCATACAAGATTAATCAGAGAAGATTAACAGAATTTTCTAATTTTGCAGCGGCCTCGTAGCTCAGCTGGCAGAGCAGCAGACTCTTAATCTGCGGGTCGTGGGTTCGAGACCCACCGGGGTCACATAATCAGAGTGAGAGTGAGAGTGAGAGTGGGAGCGAGAGCGAGTCATTCTCACTCTGTTTCTCTTCACTCACTCTCACACTGAACTCTGTTTCTAATCCGGATTTTTTTCATTAAAACGAGGGATTATTTTACCGCCATCGCGAGGAGGACGAAGGACGACGCGGCGATCTCGCCTATTAATGACCCGG
>JASFVU010000144.1:0-6831 GCA_050049665.1 Bacteroidales bacterium
AAGGAATACATTTGCGGTACAGAGAGTCTACTTAGGGTACAAATACTCGTTCAGCGAAAACTTATCTTCAAAAATTACCCTTGACGGTGCCAGATTTAATGAAGCTACGGAAAAAATCGGTATTACTGTGATCCTCAAACACGCTCAACTGGATTGGAAAATTGTTGAACCGGTTAAATTATCCTCAGGACTTATTGGCCTGAAACAATTTGATACACAGGAAAAATTCTGGGGATACCGGTATCTGTTTAAATCATTCCAGGATGAATTTGCCCTGGGAAGCAGTGCCGATCTCGGAGTTAATGCCGAAATTTCAATATCCGATAACCTCAAAGCAAACCTGTTTATACTGAACGGGGAAGGGTATTCGCGGATCCAGGATAATATGGGAAGAATGAAGGCCGGAGGTAATTTGATCTTTACTCCTGTGAAAGGACTCGTTCTCAAAGGATATTATGACATTTACGGTGGTAAATTCGAGGTAAATGACAGCGTAACGCGCGATACGGTCTCTGTACAGACCATCGTTTTTTTTGCAGGTTATAAAACAGATAAATTTCGTCTGGGTGCTGAAATGAATATGCAGTTAGACGGTAAAAAGTACTACCAGCAGGCAGCAGATCATGATATCATGGGATTTGCTGTTTACGGAACATACGTGATCAGTAAAAAGTTTGAGGTGTTCGGACATTGGATGCTATTTAAATCGAACAAAACAGGAGAAAGTGAAAATACATGGAACTATAATAAGGACGGAAATATACTCCTTGCCGGCATTCAGTATACTCCCGTCAAAGGAGTAAAAGCAGCTGCTAATTACAGAACATTTCTGTATGATAACCCGGATATAAATACCGGACATTATTTCTTTCTGAATTTCGAATTTGCTTTTTAGCGATCGTTCGGGATATCTGTTGCAAAAGAGAAGGTGTCCAAAAAGTCTTTGCGACTCTTTATGCCTGCTTTGAGCAACTTTGCGGTATAGCTATAATTGGCTGTTGCACAGACCTTCATCTGCCGAAGCAGGCTACAGCCTGCGAAGGCAGAGAATCACAAAGAAGACACTAAGTTTTACAAAGTAAAAATATTCTCTGAAAGTATTGTTTTCTTCTTTTTGGATACCCACACTTCCGATCAGGGGAATGTCAACCGATTATTCTGCAAATTTATAACCAACCCCTTTAATGGTCTTAATAAAATCGTCTCCTATCTTTTCTCTCAATTTTCTGATGTGTACGTCAATAGTACGGTCACCGACAATCACATTATCCTCCCATACCGACTGGAATATTTCATCGCGGGTGAATACTTTCCCGGGTTTGGATGAAAGCAATAATAACAACTCAAATTCTTTTTTAGGCAAGATCAATTCTTCGTTGTTTTTGAATACCAGATACTTTTCCCGGTCGATCGTAATGTTGCCTTTTTTCAATACCCGTTCTTTTTTATCCGGGATCTTATTGCTTCTGTCGGATCGTTTAAGCAAAGCCCGTATCCTGCTTGTTAAAACCTTCGGTTTAATAGGCTTCTGGATATAATCATCTCCGCCGGCTTCAAAGCCTGCGATTTGCGAATAATCTTCTCCTCTGGCTGTCAGAAAGGCAATGATCGAATTGTTAAGCTCAGGGATATCGCGAATCTTCTCACAGGTCTCAATACCATCCATATCCGGCATCATCACATCCAGCAGAATCAAATGAGGAATTACTTTTTGGGCGCTGTCGATGGCCGACTTTCCGTTTCGCGCGGTAAAAACAGTATACCCTTCGCGCTTCAGGTTATAACTTAAAAATTCCAGTATGTCGGACTCATCATCGACGATCAGTATTTTATAAGCTTCTTTATCCATCCGGATCTAATGTTAAGTCAAGTGCAAAGTGACGTATTATATATTTGGTATTACTATACAATATTGAATTTCAATTCTCAATATCAAATGTGACACGTCACTGAAATTGTTGAATCCGGTACAAATGTAACCTATCTGTGACAAGCATCTGTTTTTCCGTTTAATTATTTAGCAACAAGTTATCTACAATCCTCAAAACGGATTTAAGATAAAATTAACCATAACATAACGATTTTGTCATTCTCACCGATACAGGATTACCTACTTTTCCAATAGACCGGATTGCGAGTCTATACTAATGAAAAACAGAATAATAAACAAAGAAAAACCATCAAATAAATACCAATTTATATGAAAAAGTTTCTTTTCAACCTTAATTTAATGTTAATCGTTCCGTTATTAACACTTGCCGAGACAGGATCGATCAACGGAAAAGTCATTGATGCAGGAACAGGCGAGGAATTAATCGGGGCAACAATCGTGATTACAGGGACCACTACGGGTACCATTACTGATTTTGATGGAAATTTTTTACTGAATAATCTGGCCCCCGGGCAATATGATATTTCTGTTTCCTATGTTTCTTATCAGACACAGCAATTCAAAGATGTTGTTGTTAAGGAAGCGGAATCAACTATGATCAATGTGAATCTGGAGGCTGCCACGACAGAACTTCAGGAAGTCAAAGTAGTGGCACGATCACGGCAAAAAACGGAGGCGGCCATGCAGGTATTGCAAAGAAAGTCGGCATCGGTTCTGGACGGAATCTCATCCGAACAGATCTCCCGTTTAGGGGATGCCGATGCTGCCGGGGCGCTGAAACGGGTTACCGGAGTTTCGGTAAAAGACGGAAAATATATTTATGTCAGGGGACTCGGAGACAGGTATATGAAAGTAACTTTCAATCAGGCTGAAATACCGGGACTGGACCCGAACTACAATACGGTTCACATGGACCTGTTCCCCAGTAATGTGATCGAGAACCTGGTTGTTCTGAAAACCTACACCCCTGATAAACCAAGTTTTACCAGTGGACTGGTAAACATAAAGACCAAAGATTTTCCGACATCGTTTACATTACAGGCTTCTGCCAAGATCGGGTTTAATACCAATGTCCATTTCCATGATCAGTTCATTGAATACGAAGGAAGCCAAACCGACTGGCTGGCCTTTGACGACGGAAAAAGATCATTGCCCGGAGAACTGGATGAGGTTCAGATCCCCAATCCAACAGATGAAACTTCGGTAGAGGAGGCAAATTACTACGGAAGACAATTCAATAAAGTACTGAGTCCAAATGAAACAAGCGCTCCCATTGACCAGAGCTATTCGCTTTCTTTCGGAGACCAGATAAACTTGTCCACCAGGCGTGCCATCGGATACATTGCTGCAGTCGGATACAAAACAGAACACAGTTATTATGACGACGGGCGCCTTGACACGTATTATGCTACGACTCCCGAACTGGTTTCTCCTGACGAACTGCTTTCCGAAAAAAAAGGTGTCAGTTCTGCCACATGGAACGTACTGTTAGGTCTGAATTTTAAATTGTCGCTCAACAACAAAATAGGCCTTACCTATATGAGAACTCAGAACGGAGAAAGCACAGCACGGTCAATGTCCGGCCATACGTATTTCTCAGATGATTACGATATGAAAAAGTACAGCCTGGAATACCTCTACAGAGCTCTTTCTGTATACCAGATAAATGGTATTCATGTGCTGGAAAACTGGAATAATCTGAAAGTAGAATGGCTGTCGTCTTACACAAATTCCATCCAGAATACTCCGGATATGAGATTTTTCATTAATGAAGTCGTGACAAGCGATACCGATACCAGTTATTTCGTAAGATCAAACCGGAAACCGGAACGCCGGTACCGTGATATGAACGAAACAAACTGGGACAACAAAATAGATCTGATTATCCCCGCCACCAATTTTATGAAATTCAAAGCAGGAGCATCCTACCTGGAAAGGGTCAGGAATTCAGATGAAAACAGGTTCACCATTAACCAGCGATCAGCCATCCAGGATTACAACGGAAATCCTTCCGACTACGTCCGGGATGAAAATTTTGTAAGCGGGTATTATGATGAAAGAGACAGATACCAGATTGAAGGGATCTATTATTCAAATGACTTTTTTGAAAACTCACGGCTGAGCTACCTGGGAATGGATCGTGTTGTATCTGCTTATGTAATGGGAGATATAACTTTATTCAACAAACTTCGCCTGATCGGTGGTGTAAGAATGGAGTACAGTAAAACCCTTATCGAGAACAAAGTGGATACGTTGCAGGAAGACATTCGTGAATCGCAAAAAGAGATGTACCTGCATTTCAGTCACCCGGCCGACAAGGATTTTCTTCCTTCCATCAATGTGAAATACGAGATCATAGAAAATATGAACCTCAGGCTGGGGTATTACCGCAGCATTACCCGGCCGTCTTTCAGGGAAAGGGCTCCCTATACTTTCTATGAGTATACGGAAGGAACAAATATTCAGGGAAATCCCGAACTGGAACGTGGGCTGGTTGATAATATCGATTTACGATGGGAATATTTCTTCAGACCCGGGGAAAAGATATCACTGGGTGCTTTTTACAAAAAAATATATTCACCCATTGAGCGATATGAAGTACAGGGCAATATCAGGCTAACCAAATTCAGGAACGGGGAAGATGCCTACCTTACCGGAGTTGAATTCGAACTGCGAAAGAATCTCGATTTCATAGGTTTTCTGCGGGATTTCAGTATCGGCACAAACCTGTCCTATATTTATTCGGAAGCGCCTGTTGATTCGCAAAGGCTTGCCGATGCCCGCATCATAGATCCTGAATTTCCGGATACCAGGCCTTTTTACGGCCAGTCACCTTATGTAATTAATGTGTTCCTCCATTACGATAATACGGACTTAGGGCTTTATGCCAATGCCGGATTCAACATGGAAGGTAAAAAGATCGTGATCATCAGCGAACGATTCACTCCTGATGTTTACGAGCAACCTTACCCTGACATGAATTTCAACATAGGCAAAACCCTGTTCGATAAATTCACGATCGAGTTTTCAGCAGACAATTTGCTGAATCCGATATTCCAGCAGAACATAACCCTGCGAAATGGCGATGTCTATCCTTTCCGGCAATACACCGAAGGCAGAAAGTACGCTATAAGTATCAGTTATTCAATAAAATAGATAATTTCTGATGTCCCGGACCGTCTTAATTCTATGTTAACTCATTTCATAGAAAATTTAAATAGAAGTAACATTACTTTAAGGCTTCAGAGGGTATAATACTATTTATTTGCAGGGTATATTCTTATGTTGAACCAAATTAAAACACATTATGAAAAAGAGATTTACTTCACTTTTAATTGCCCTGTCTTTTATCACGGGAATTGCGTTAGCCGCTGATATTGATGTTTCCGATAACATTACGTCCGATGAGACATGGACCAGCGATAATGAATATTACCTCGACGGATTTATATTCGTTGAAGATGGTGCTACACTGACTATCGAAGCTGGTACTGTTGTCAGAGGATACAATGGCACAGGAGAAAATGCTTCCGCTCTCATTATCAAACGTGGTGGGATGATCATGGCTGAAGGCACAGCTGAAAATCCCATTATTTTTACTTCTGAAGATGATACAAACCTGGACCTTCCTCCCAGTGTTAAAGGAAGCTGGGGAGGCCTGATCTTACTCGGGAACGGCACTCACAACAACCTGACGAATGATAATGGTATCGAAGGTGTTCCTTCAGAAGAGAATGCCTATTATGGTGGCGATACCGAAGATGATAACTCGGGAGTACTCAAATATATATCTATTCGTCACGGTGGAAGTGAGTTGGCCCCTGATGAAGAGATAAACGGACTTACACTGGGTGCTGTTGGCTCTGGGACTTCCATCGACTTCATCGAAATAATGGGAAATGATGATGACGGCATTGAATGGTTTGGCGGCAGTGTCAGCTTAAAATATCTGGTTGTAACCGAAGTTGCCGATGATTCATACGACATTGATGAAGGATTTAACGGAAACCTTCAGTTCCTCTATACCGAACAAAATGATGATGGCACCGGTGACAATTTTGGTGAGCACGATGGCGGACCAAGCAGTAACCGCTGGGGTATGCCATACACTACTCCTCACATTTCAAATGCAACTTATATAGGAGCCGGTGGCGACGGAGGTAATCGCTGTCTGACACTGCGCGAATTCTTCGGCGGCGAATACCACAATTCCATCTTTGCAGATCAGCAAAAAGGTATTCGTGTTGAATATGTTCCTGAATTTGATGCCGGAGCAATGGGTGGTGCATTTACTCAATGGAACAATGGTGTATTGAAAATTGAGAACAATATTTTCCAGAGTGTGGCTGACAGTACGGCAGCAGGCATTCTCTCAGTTTATTCACCGGAAGAAGGAGAACCCCCTGAACCGATCTATGAGGTACCGCAGGATTCGATCGACGCTTTCGTTGCTTATTTTGCAACTGCCGGAAACACGATCAATAATGAAATGGGAATTACAAAAGTAAATCCTGTTCCGGATAGCCTCGATGTTAAAGGTGCTGTTTTCGACGGACTTGATTCCTGGTTTGACGATGTTATATTCAAAGGTGCTTTCAACCCCTGTGTAATGGACGGTCACTGGGCAGGCGGATGGACATATACATATGAAACGGATACTTACAATGCCAGTCTTGATGGTACCTGCTATCAGTCACAGGGAGGTACAGCCATCGATCCGGCTAAAGTCGAAACCTACAGTAAAGTATTTCCAAATCCGGCTTCAACATCTGTAACCATAAGTTTCGATAACATAAACAACGAAGCGTTTACGGTCAGAATGTTCAGCCTGAGCGGACAGGTAGTTTTCTCAGCTATAACGTCAGATTCTGTTATCGAAGCAGATGTTTCAGATCTTGCCGCGGGAATTTATACTTACAGAATAATAAATGCTGATAATA
>JASFVU010000146.1:0-6783 GCA_050049665.1 Bacteroidales bacterium
CCCTCTTCCAAAGGATGACTTTTTCCGGAAATTGAAAAACACATTTGATCTGCCTGTCATTAAATATGCAGGTGACAGTAAGGACAAATTCATGAAAATTGCTGTTTGCGGAGGTGCCGGCAGTTTTCTGATCCAAAAGGCCATCCGGGCAAAAGCCGATGTTTTCCTGACAGGAGATATTAAGTATCACCAGTATTTCGATGCTGAAGACAAAATCACTATCTGCGATATCGGACATTATGAAAGTGAGCAATTTACCAAAGAAATATTTTATCATTTTCTTACAAAAAAATTCAGTAACTTTGCCGTTCATTTGTCACGATCGAATTCAAATCCGATAAAATATCACGTTTAATATGGCTACTCAAACAAAAAAAGAAAAAGAAATTACCGTAGAAGAAAAACTGAGAGCACTGTATCAACTGCAGAACCTGAATTCCGAAGTAGATAAAATCAGGACGCTCAGAGGCGAGCTGCCACTGGAGGTTCAGGATCTGGAAGATGAAATTGCCGGTTTACAAACACGTGTTGAAAAATACAAGGAAGAGGTAAAAAGCCTGGAACATCAGATTTCATTAAAAGAGAATGAAATTGCTCAGGCTGACGGATTAATCACAAAATATAAAGATCAGCAAGATAACGTTCGGAACAACCGCGAATTTGACTCGCTTTCAAAAGAAATTGAATACCAGACCCTGGAAATTGAACTTTGTGAAAAGCGTATCAAGGAATTCAAAGCACAGATCAAAGACAAAAATGCTGTGATAGAAGATTCCAAAAAAATACTGGATGAAAGAACCAAAGACCTTGAGGATAAAAAATCGGAACTTGACGAAATAGTGGAAGATACGAAAAAAGAAGAAGATGACTTGCTTAAAAAGGCTTCCGGCCTGGAAACAAAAATAGAAGAAAGGCTTCTGACCGCTTACAAGAAGATCAGAAAAAATGCCCGAAACGGACTGGCAGTTGTCTCCGTCGAACGTGATGCATGCGGCGGTTGCTTCAATAAGATCCCCCCCCAGCGGCAACTGGACATCAAATCGCGTAAAAAGATCATTGTTTGCGAGTACTGCGGACGGATCCTTGTGGATGACGATATTCTGGAAGAAAAAGCCGTAGCAGAAAAATAATCTAACAAAAAACCATGAATTTAAGGCCGGGGATATTATTCATCCGGCCTTTTGTTTTTTCGATAAAACCCGGACTCCCTGGAATCTGATAAATGTTTACGGGTATCGGAAGCAAACCGGTTGATGCGGTATACATCTGCCGGAGATAAGTTAAACATTTCTTTATCAGACTCATACCTGGCCACCGGCAATACATAAAATGTAGATTTCCCATCGTCATGGTCTTCCCTCCAAACCCAGTAAGGCAAATAAAACAAACTATCGAGGTTTGTTTTGCTCCCGATCCTGCTGATGTGCAACTCGGCGATTATTCCTCCGTCCTTGTACTGAGCCCTCTGATTTGATACAAAGTTTCCCAGGGAATAGACAACAGGGCGACCGACGGAATCTCCCGGAAGAGTTATATAACGTATGGGTTGCACAACATGCGGGTGTGAACCGATGATGGCATCCGCACCAAGTTCAAATAGATAAGTTGCCAGTTCAGACTGTTCATCATTTTCTATTCTTTCATACTCCTTCCCCCAGTGAATGCATACAATTGTAAAGTCGGCTTCCGCCAGCTCCGCTTTTTCAAGATCAATCCTTATCCGGTCCCTGTTAATCCGGTTCACCACATAAGGAGGATCGATCTTCAGTCCGTTTGTTCCGTAAGTGTAATTCAGTATGGCAAACCGGATATTGTTCTTTTCGATTATTAAGGGATGGTATCTCTCAAGTTCGGCCGAATCCCGGTAAGTCCCGGCCCGTAAAAACTGTAAACTGTCCAGTACATCAAGCGTCCGGTTAAATCCCTCCACACCACGGTCAAGTGCATGGTTATTCGCATTGATCAATACATCGAACCCCGCTTCCCTGGCTGAAACAGCCAGCTCATCCGGACTGGAAAACCGGGGATAACCCTTGTACGGCGGACCCGCCAGGGTAACCTCAAGATTACCCACGGCTACGTCAGCGCCCGATATATAATCAGATATGTACCTGAAAGTAGGTTCATAATCATACCTTCCGCTTGTTGCATCATAAGCCCCGACAATTTGAGTATCATGCCCCATGATATCTCCTGCAAATAATAATAAAAGATTATTGGTATCCGGCAAGGCTAATGAGTCCTGCGGGAAAACAGACCGGGGAAAAAGGATCAGTAAAAAAGAAAACGTTAAATAACGAACCATCTTTCAATGAAAATTTGTATGACCATTCTAACTTGCCCTATTCATAAATTCGCAGATTGATCTGTGCCAAAGCAAGTTAGCCCGATTTAGTTACGCTTGGCTTTTGCAGAAAACTTAGTGTAACTTAATCGTAATCAGTTTAATAAATGAAATTCATGAACCCCGAAGGGCTCGGCGAAGCCAACCGATCTCGCCTCAGGCGAGAGAACTCGGCGAAGCCAATTAAACAGGCTAAAATAACCTTATACTATAATGAACCGGATTTATTATTCATAATCTTAACAAAGATAGAACAATATTACATTCATGCCGGGGTTAAAACCCGGCATAACTTCAGAACAGGAAACCTTAGAATGACTGTACCGTAAAAATAAATGATAATAAATGGTATTAAACCATACCTTCTCGCCTCGCTTCGCCATAGCGGCTTCGCGAAGGCACAGTCCGGCCGAAGTCCCGAGATCTCGGGACGAAGGAGGATTAAACCGGAAAGGTATGTTCATTCCTGTATGCCATTTGCCTGCCCGACGATAATGGTTTCCGGGATGAATCAATACAATTTCCACAAGATTGGAATAATATTGCTTGACAATACGTTTAAATTGTTGTAATTTTTATTTCACATGAATAATCCCTTACATTGGACAGCTTATTAAAAATTCATAAAATCCTTGTTCCGGTAGATTACTCGGAATACAGTGTCCTGGCAAGCAGGTATGCATTAAAAATAGCGCAAAAAGCAGATGCTGAGATCAGGTTTTTTCATTCTTTTTACTCTCCGGCATATGACCTGATAGATTTAACGGGAAATAAAAACACACAGCAAAAGCTGCGCAAGGATGTTACAGACAAACTAATGGTCGGTGAAGCAGAGAACATGAATAATTTTCTCTCCTCGCTTAATAAGTATGTTTCTTCTTCCGGTCTGCCGAAGAAGAAGATCAGCTATGAAATAAGGCCCGGCCTGGCAAAAGAAGAAATCCAGAAAATTGCCGGAGAATATCAGCCTTCCATTGTTATTATGGGAACAAGAGGCAAAGACAAAAAAGAAAATTCCATCCTGGGCAGTATTACTGAAATCGTTGTGAGAAAGTTAAAATACCCTGTTCTGGCAGTTCCGGAAAATTATGAATTTGTCGGCCTTGAAAACCTGAATAAAATTGTCTATATCACTGATTTTGATGAATCAGATTTCCTGAGTATTAAAAAATTAATGGAATTTACCAATCTTATGGGACTAACCATTCATTGTTTACACATAGGCAGTAAATCAGACAAATGGGACAGGATCAAAATGGATGGTCTGAAAGATTATTTTCTGAAATCGTATAATGAGCCGAAGGTTGAATGTGATATTTTACCTTCTGAAATGAATGTGCTGAATGCAATCAACAACTATATCAAAGAAAAGAAGATCAATCTGATCTCGCTTACCTCGAAAAAAAGAAATGTTTACGAAAAAATATTTAAGCCCAATCTCACAAAAAGGCTTTTCTACCACAGCAACATTCCTTTGCTGGTTTTTCATATTTGATAAGCCGGGTAACGGCACACCAGCCGGTGGTATCCCGGTAACTATATGTTTGCCTGCCAAAAAACATAAGCATATATGGCAAATCGTATGAATCTTGCCATGGCAAGAACAACAAATCGTTTAAACGGATACCTGACTGAACCGATAAGCATAGCCACACCCGAGAATGGTATCGGGGTAAGAGCGGCAATTAAAATAAGATACAGACCAAATGTTTGAAGACGATTATCCAGCTTCCTTAAAAACCGTCTTTTTAAGAATCTGTAAAAAAGCGACTTACTGAGGTAATGCCCTATAATATAGCCTGACACTCCCGACAAATAAGATATCACCGATAATATGGCAACAATAACCAGAAATTCAGACAAATTTCCATTTCGTAAAGCCCAGATGATAAAAATTTCAGGAGGTATTATCCCGACAATTACTTCCGAGAGAAGAAAAATGATAAAGACGAGTATTGTATTCTCATAAACAGGTTCAAGCCATATGAAATTTTCAGTACCCAGGTATTTTTGGGAAAAAAGAAATATTCCGACAAATAACCCAAGCCAAAGCAAAGCTTTCACTATATTAACCGTAATGTATCTGACCCTGGAATTCATATCAGAAAGTTAGCAAATCTGTGAATTATAACATGATCTGAGAATCAAACTTGCTGTCCTCCGGCTCAGAAAAGCAGATGAAAACAAGGAAATTTCACAGATCAACCTGCAAATTCCGATTAACTGATTAATTGAATAACTGATGAAATGAAGATCCTGATAAGCTAATCGTATATACCATTTAATTCAGTTCACCGGTTCATCAATTAATCAATCTCACAATTACACGATTAAACATTTAAACAAGTCCGGAGACTATATGTGCTGAAGCAGTACAACCGCCTGGGCAGCAACACCTTCCTCCCTGCCAATGAATCCAAGTTGTTCGGTTGTCGTTGCTTTAATGCTTACCGAATCGACATCAACCATAAGAATATCAGCAAGGATGTTTCTCATTCCGGGAATATATTCCTTTAACCTTGGCTTTTGAAGCTGGATGGTAGAATCCAGATTGATTACTTTGAACCCTTTCTTTTTGATCATTACTACAACCCTTTCCAGCAGGAGTTTGCTGTCGATGTCCCTGAATTCTTCGGAATGGTCGGGAAAATGAACGCCAATATCTCCCATACTCACTGCACCCAGAAGTGCATCACAAATGGCATGGATCAGTACATCACCGTCGGAATGCGCCACCGGTCCCTTTTCGAAAGGGATCTCAATTCCGCCAAGAATGAATTTCCGGCCAGTTTTTAATTGATGAACATCATAACCCAAACCAATCCGGAAAGAATCCATAACGTTTATTCAAAAGTAAAGCCAAGTGTAAAACGCATCGTATTGGCCAGGGGACTGTTTCTTCCATCTTCGGTCGGGATAAGATAAGAAAAATCGATGGAAAAAATATTGTACCTGAGTCCGACTCCCGCCGTAAGGTACTTACGGTCTCCTTTCTTTTCGTGTTCATGAAAATACCCGGCCCTGATAGCAAATTGTTTCCTGTACCAATATTCAATTCCAAAGGAAATCATGATCTCCTGCATCTCCTCGCTGAATCCGTCAGGTGCATCATAGAAAGATTGTATCATGCCCTGGATCGTACCAACATCATCATCTTTCCCTTTAACAATTATTGAATCGTTATCCGGATCTCTTAAAGGAGGTGTCGGTACAAGGAGCTTATTCAGATCAAGTGTGGCACTCAAGGAATTGTATTCATCTAGGTCGATGGTAATACGCCCTCCCAATCTCAGATTTGTCGGAATAAATTCCTTTTCATCCCCCTCGGAATAAGCCATTTTGACACCAATGTTCGAAATATTAAGGCCAAATGCCCATTCGGCATCTTTCTTGCTGATCTGAAAAGGTTTCTGGTAATATATACCGTAGTCAGCGGCAACCGAAATTCCCGGTTGATACTGAATATTGTTAATAGCACCTTTGCCACCGGCAATATCCGAATAGATAAACCGGAAAACCAGGGCCATGCTGAAATAATCGGAAAAAAGCCTGGAATATCCTAGGTCAACAGCAAATTCATTTGGTCTTCCCGTACCTGCTGACTCACCGATCTGGTTGGTATAATCAATTGTTCCGAGATTAAAATACTTTAACGCACCGCTGATTGCCTGCCTGTTATCAAACTTATAATAACCGGAAAGATACAAAAGGTTCAGGTCCTGAACTCCGATCCCTTTAAGCCAGGGACTATAGGAAAGTCCCACTCCGGCTTTCTCGGCCATAAACATATATTTGGCAGCATTCCAGTGCTGAGAATTCAGGTCGGGAGAAGTAGCGACCCCTGCGTCACCCATTGCACCTGAACGCGAATCGGGAGCGATTGTAAGAAATGGAACTGTTGTGATTATTGAAGCATTCTGTCTTCCCAATACATCATCTTCCTGAGCCTTTGAATAATATACTGATACGAAACCCAGTAGTATTACAAATAGTTTCTTAATCATTCTATGAAATTTAAATGTCCGCAAAGATAAAAATTAATTGTAAAACGATGTAATTACCTAATTATTATTAGCTTTTGATTTATATAAGCGGTACCGCCCGATGTGGTTACCTTCAACCTGTATGGATACACTCCGGACCGGAGATTTGCTCCCGTTTCTCTTTGCCAGAGAAAAGGGGTTGAGACAAAACCGGTTTCATATACAGACCTTGAAACAGACGATACCAGTCTGCCTGAAATATCAAATATGTCAAGGGTGATATGATGTTCTTCAAACGGGAAATTATGCTTATACTGGAAATAAGTATAATCAACTGCCGGATTCGGATAATTCAATAATTCATTTAAGATCAGTCCGTCGCCGGCTACAACGATGAAATTTATTTCTGCAGATGAAGAGTTATTATATACATCCCAGGCTTTAAGAGAAAGGTTA
>JASFVU010000147.1:0-6731 GCA_050049665.1 Bacteroidales bacterium
TTTGATTCCTTTTAAGATAAAATTAATTCAATAATCATATTTTTTTAATCCCTGTCGTATCGTAATATTTTATTTTCGGCGTGCAGATTGACTATTGCAATATGAGGGATGACTCAAAAAATACTCATTTAACGGCTGTCAGGTTAAAAAAAGGTGATATCAAATCATTTGAATTTTTTTTTAATGAAATGAAAGACAGCATTTACTATTTTGCTTATACGTATTTCAAAGAGAAAGAAATATCCAGGGAAATTGTTCAGGATGTTTTTGTTCGTTTATGGGAAAAACGGGATTCAATCAATCCAAAACTGAACCTCAGGAGTTATTTATTTACTATTGCAAAAAATATTATTCTTGATAATTTACGTAAAAAAGATTTTGAAATAAAATATTACAGGGAAATTCAGTTTGTCTCAACAGATGTGTACAATAATACCGAAAACGAGTTAATCTTTTCAGATTACCTGTTACAACTTCAAAGGGCTATTGATACTCTCCCTCCCAGACGAAAACAAATATTTCAATTGAGCAGAGATCAGCATATGTCTTATCGGGAAATTTCTGAAAACCTGAGTATTTCCGTTAATGTTGTGGAAAATCAGATATCGAAAGCATTAAAACAAATCAGGGATTATCTCCGGGTTTATTCGGATATAGCAATAATCTGAAGCTTTTCCTTAATTTTCGGGTATTTCTATGGACAGGGATTATTCTGTCCGGATAGGGTTAATTAATGTAAAAAGAGATTTCTCCGGGTTTTAACCTCATTCTTTTTATTATTTTAACATTTTGATTATTAGCGTCTTACCTGAATGATTGTCAAGGTCATCTGAAAAAAGAACAATAGCAGGGGTGGTAAGGACATACTTATTCGTATTATCATAAACACTTATTCAATGAATAATCCGATTTTACCAAAAGATCTCAGAAATCGTTTTTTTGAAGATCGTTGTACCAAAAGTGAACATAAAAAGGTGTTGGAGTGGATGAGAAATGCCAGCCCGGAAGAGTTGTCACAATTTATGGATGAACAACTCGGGTTTATGAATACAACAAAAAAAATGCCTCCTGTTAAATCAGGAATGTCTTTTCATCCGATCAAAGACAGGGTGAAAAAACTGGAAAATGAAAGAAGAAGATCATTGATCTTCAGAAGATCCCTGCAAGTTGCCGCTTCACTTATGATCTTATTGGCCGGATACTATTCTTTTCCCTTTCTGATTTCACAGGACCCGGCTGAAAATGACAATCTGATATTAGCTCAAACCTCTGAAATACTGGAATATAAATCAGATTATGGTCAACAGAAAAAGATCAGTCTCGTTGATGGTACTTCAGTAAGATTAAATGCGGGAACAAAGGTCAGATTCCCGGAGAATTTCGATCCGGAAAAAAGGGAACTTTATTTGGAAGGTCAGGCATTTTTTGATGTTGAAAGAGATACGGCCAGGCCGTTTATTATTACTACCACGGATATGCAGGTCAAAGTACTGGGAACTTCTTTTGATATCAGATCATATAAAGAAGAAGCCATAACTGTAATTACAGTGCTTACAGGCAAAATAGAAGTTACCGTGGAAGGACAAGAGGAAAAAGTTTTTCTGCTGGCTAATGAACAACTGATGATTAATAAAGAAATGAAAAGTTGCAATACAGATAATGTTGATGCCCATAAATGCATTGCCTGGATCAATGGAATTCTGAGGTTTGATAATGTTCCCCTGAAAGTAGTTTTCATGCAAATGGAACGTTGGTTTGATATTGAAATCGTTGCATTGCCCGGAGTAAATTTGGATTGCTTTGTTTCCGGCCAGCACCAAAATGAAGGGATATTCAGGATACTGGAAGCATTAAAATTTTCGCATGGTGTGGAGTATGATTTCAAGGATCAGCAAATACAAATACTAAATACAAAATGCAATTAACTCTAATTCTTAATTAAATCAGAAACAAACTATGAAAAGAAATCCTCCTTATTACTGAAAGCAGCCATACACAAGGTATAGCTGCTTTAGAAATGCCATGATCAATGCAGATTTAGCAGGTCCTCATTGATACATGGGATAATTAAAAACTCATTAAGAATTTAAAAATCAGTCAAATTTATGAAAAACAAATTAATGCTTAAGCAAAATGTAATGAGAACCAGTCTCGTTGTATTTTTAAGTATTCTTTTCACCGGTATTATGATGGCTCATGATACCAAAGGACAAAAACTCAATAAAGTCCGGGTGTCTCTGAACTTTGAAGAAGTCAGGGTTAAAAAGGCATTGGAGATATTAAACGAAGAAACGGAATTTAATTTTATCTATAACGAAAAGGATATTCGCTCTCTCAGAAAGGTAACGGTAACCGCTTCCTCGGAAAACCTAAAGGATTTTTTGGTCGAAATTTCAAAGCAAACGGGTTTATCATTTCAAATGATAAATAAAAATATTGCTGTACAACTTGAAAAGAAGGAATATCAGGAACAACGGATCATCACGGGGCAGGTGACAGAGGCTTCCACCGGGGAGCCGCTTATTGGGGCAAGTGTCCAGTTAAATGGCACCTTACGGGGAGTAATTACGGATGCAAACGGAAATTACCGCATTGAGGTTCCTGAGGATACGGAATATTTGATAGTATCTTATGTCGGTTATGTTCCCATTGAAATAAAGATTAACGATCAGGATGTCATAAATATCAGCCTGCAAACAGACAAGATAGATGTTGACGAAGTCGTTGTTACTGCTTTGGGGATATCCCGGGAAGAGAAAAAGATCCCCCATGCATATCAAAAAGTATCCGGTGATGTTGTCAATGAAGGTTCTAACAAAGATGTTTTGTCAGCCTTGTCAGGCAAATTTGCCGGTGTGAATATAAGAAACACAACAGGTATAGGAGGAACAACCCGTATTGTTATCAGAGGAGAAACCAGTCTTTCAAGTGAAAACCAGCCATTGATTGTGATTGACGGAGTTCCCATTGATAATTCAATCAGGGGATCTCATGGTCAAAAAGTTGACTACGGTACACAAATAAATGATATTTCACCGGATAATATAGAATCCATAAATGTTCTGAAAGGGCCGAGCGCTTCCGCATTGTATGGCTCCCGGGCTTCAAGCGGAGCAGTTATTATTACCACAAAAAGGGCTAAAATGAATTCCGGCTTTAATGTGGAATATACAACAGATGTAACTTTCAACTCTGTTTTGAGGTTACCCGAATATCAGAACAAATACGGTGGAGGGAAGGGGCCGGACTATGAATTTTCCACCGGGGATGGAACGGTTACAAACGATGGTCACGGTGTAAACTGGGGAGACAGACTGGATGCGGGCATAGAAAAAATCCAGTTTACAAGTCCGGTTGATCCCGAAACCGGGGAAAGAATTCCGACTCCCTGGGTATCTTATCCCGATAATGTGAAAAACTTTTTTGAGACAGGAAATATTTTTTCGAACAGTCTGGCATTTTCGGGAGGTGGTGAAAGAACAGCTTACCGTGTATCGATTTCCCATATGGATCAGAAAGGCGTTGTGCCTAATACGGATCTTCACCGCACGAATATTTCAACGGTAATTGATGCCAAACTCGGTAAAAGAGCAAAGATCTCTACCAATTTCAATTATGCGAAGTCGGGAAGTGACAATATTCCTCCACACGGCTACAGCCGTTCATTAATGTATAATTTCATTTGGTTTTACAGAAATGTTCCAATTGATGCTGTAAGAGATTACTGGTTGCCCGGCCAGGAAAATATTGCTCAACGGAATTTTGAGACGAAATGGGTAAACAATGTCTATTTCATTGTTTATGAAAACCGTAACAGCTTTGACAAGAACAGGGGGTATGGAAACATACGACTTGATTACCGGATCTTACCCGGCTTAAATCTTATGGTCCGTACGGCATTTGATATGTACAGCGATCGTCAGCAAACCAGGAAAGCCAAAGGAGACCGGTATGACCCTGAAGGAAATTATAACCTGTCAAATATATCCTTTCTGGAACAAAATCATGATTTTCTGTTCAGGTACTCAAAAAGTCTTAATACACTTATTGACATGGAATTGTCTTTTGGTGGTAATACAAGAATTCACACTACGGGTTTGCACATGTCGGAGATCAGCGAATTAAACGATGCACAGATCTACAGCCTGAATAATGTGAAAGGAGATATGCAGTCTGAGGAATATAATACGGAGAAGAAAGTTAACAGTTTATACGGTTTTGCAGGTTTTTCTTTTGATGAATCAATTTTCCTTGAATTCACCCTGCGGAATGACTGGTCAAGTACGCTTCCTGCTGATAATAACTCGTACCTGTATCCTTCAGTTGGGTTAAGCGCTTTATTTAATGAGATCTTTAACCTGCCGGATTTTCTCTCATTTGCCAAACTGGGTATTGCATGGGCAAGTGTCGGCAATGACACTGATCCTTATAACCTTTATCCGGTAATGGGCAAGGCTGATAACTGGGAAGGTCTTCCTTTGTTGTATGAACCCAACACAGTCTATAATACAAACCTGAAACCTGAAAGGGTTGATTCAAAGGAAGTGAATGCAACTATCAGATTTTTTCAGAATCGTCTTGGAATAAATGCAAGTTACTATATTACCGATAGCAGGGACCAGATTCTGTCGATAAAATTACCGGTCAGTACCGGCTATGAAAATAAATATATCAATGCCGGTCACCTGCAAAGTAAAGGTCTGGAATTGTCAGTAAACGGACAGATCATCAGTAACGGAGTATTCGGGTGGAATATCGTTGCAAACTGGTCAAGGAGCCGTACAAAAATTCTTGAACTGACCGAAGGAGTAGATAATTATGTAATCTACAGCGACTGGGGACTTTCGGTCGAAGCACGGGAAGGTGAATATTTTGGTGATATGTATGGAAAATCTTTTGCGAGAACTGAGGACGGAAGGCTGATTCATGACAGTAACGGTCTCCCGGAAATCGATAACGAGATCGTAAAACATGGTAATTATAATCCTGACTGGACCCTCGGGATATGGAACGGGTTCAGGGTTAAAAACTTCAATCTCAATTTCCTTTTTGATTACCAGCACGGGGGAGATATTTATTCCTTAACCATTGCGAGAGGAAGACATGCCGGCAGCCTGGTCGGAACCGGTGAGGATAACGGGGTGAGAGATAACGGAATAATAAGCGAGGGAGTTGTTGATAACGGAGATGGCACTTATTCCGAAAATACAGTCAGGGCGACAGCATATAATTATTACCGGAGGATCAATTCTGCTGACGTTCTGGAGGCCGCAATTTATGATGCTACTTATCTGAAACTGCGGGAAGCCACACTTAGTTATACTCTTCCTTCAAAATTTTTATCCGGTATACCTGTTAAAGCCGGAACAATCAGTATTTACGGTTCTAACCTTTTTCTGTGGTCAAAGGTAGATCATATCGATCCCGATGATTTCATGCAATACAATGGTATGTTTCTGAACGGATATGAGGCATTGCAGATGCCTTCAACCAGAAACTATGGAGTGAGGTTAAACATAGTTTTTTAATCAATAAACTAAAAATCATGTTAAAATATAATAAAATAGTTCTTTTGCTATTCGTTGGATGCCTGTTTTACAGTTGTGAGAAAAACTTTGAAGAAATAAATACAAATCCCAACGGAACCCAAAATGCAACTCCGGATCTGCTTCTTCCTACTATACTTGTCGATATTTTTAATTACCATGTAGATATTTCCTTTGATGAAGGGAATCCCTCTGTGGAAATGGTAACCAAAGAATTTTCCACCGGTATCGGAAGGTATGAATGGACTACAAGTAATAGCTGGGGAGATTGCTATTCTGCCTTACGAAATGTGTATGCATTACTCGATGCTGCCGAAGAATCGGGGAATGCTTATTATACGGGAATCGGTTTAATATTGAAGTCATATTTATTTTCGCATCTTACCCAAATTTACGGGGATATACCTTATTCGGAAGCTGTTGGGGCAAAGCAGGATGTACTGGCCCCACGGTATGACGAACAGGAGAATGTATTTACAGGTATATTTTCAGATCTGGAAGAAGCCAATGAATTGCTGAATCCGGAAAATAATAGTCAAAACGATTTTGTTATTCGAGGAGATATTGTTTATGACAATGATCCGGAAAAATGGAGAAAATTTGCAAATTCATTGCATTTACGGCTTTTGCTCAGGCTGTCCGAAAAGTGGGACATTGCCGGAATGGTAAGTAATATTGCCGATAATCCTTCCGAATATCCGGTCATGCAGGATAACTCCGATAATTTTCAGATGAAATATTCACAGAATGAGCCTTACAAATACCCGGTCTTCAACTGGAGAGAAGGTTCCTGGCTGGATAACAGGCTTGCAAAGGGACTGGCCGATACATTGATACATTTTAATGACAACCGGATTTCCGCTTATGCAGAGCCCACAGCCAGTTCGGTTGAGCAGGGAGATCCTGAATATGTCGGGGTTCCAAGCGGAATGTACGATGTTGATGTGAATAATTATAACGGAGGTACTCAGAATCAGTCCTATCTGAATACAAGATACAGGGAGACACCGGATTTTACGCACCCTGCAATGCAGTATTCCGAATTGCAGTTAATTCTGGCTGAATGTGCCCTGAATAACTGGATTAGCGGCGATGCGGAGGAGTACTATGTACACGGTATTGAGAGTTCTTTTGCATATCATGGAGTGGAGCCTGAAGAGGGCTATTTTGATCAGTCCCAGGTAA
>JASFVU010000217.1:0-5553 GCA_050049665.1 Bacteroidales bacterium
GTTGCCACTTACAATACCATCTGGTCCGCCTTTCATGACGGTTACGTACCTCTCCGGCACAGCGAAATAAGAAAGCTCATTGAAGAAGCACGGACAGTGATACAGGAAGAATTCATCTGGTTTGCCTATGATAAAGGTAAGCCAACCGGGTTAATGGTTGCCTTTCCCGATGTGAACCAGATCCTGAAGAAGCTTGGGAACGGAAAACTCAATGTATGGAACAAACTGAAGTTCCTGTATTTTAAAAAACGGGCGGTCACCAGGGTGAGGATCTTTATCTTCGGTATCCTGCCGGAATACAAGAACACCGGAGTCCTTGCCGCACTGTATTACCAGTTGGTAAAGGTACTGATATCAAAACGGCGGTTTTCCGAAATTGAAATGGGCTGGATAGGGGATTACAATCCAAAGATGATCAGTATATACGATAAGATCGGTGGCAAACTGGCCAAAAAACACATTACCTACATGTACCTGTTCGACCGCAAGGCAAAATTCAAGCGTTTCGATAACGAGTTTGAAGGCAAATTATACAATTAATTGCGTCCTGTGTTTTGCATAAACAAATTTTTATATAATTTTGCAGACCCGAATATTTTGTGGCGGGAATAAGGCAAAAAATACGAACATGAAAAAAGACATACATCCAAAGAATTACAGGCAGGTGGCATTCAGAGACATGTCTAACGGATATACCTTTGTTACGCGGTCAACGGCACCCACTAAAGAAACGGTAAAGTTGGAAGACGGAAAAGAATACCCGCTGATCAAGCTTGAGATCTCGAATACTTCTCATCCTTTTTATACCGGCAAGATGAAATTTGTCGATTCAGCCGGTCGTGTTGATAAGTATTACAGTAAATACAAGAAACACCTGGATAAAAAAGCGAAATAGTTTAAAATTATCTTTTGAAGATTGTTCAGGCTCCGCTATTTTCACAGAAAATTCCGGGGCTTTTTTGATCTTGTCAAACACCGGTTGCCATGGCAATTAAACAAACGATCATACTTTTTGATGATGAGAACAGGGATCATCTGCTTCCCCTGGCCTATACCAGGCCCGTCGCGGAGATCAGAATAGGGATTACCACGATCAGGGAAAAATGGCATTTTCTTACCAATACCTCCTGTACCTGTAAGACCAGTGATTATCTGAGCAAAAAGTATCCTGTGGAACCGGAAGAAGATAATCTGTTTGTGAACGCCTGTCTGATCCCTGATAAGGATCTCCTGGCAAGTCTGGAACAACTGGATGACACGGAGGTACTAGTTAAGGACGGGATGGTGTTGGCTTACAGGGCTTCCAGACCCGAAACTCCGGATAAATTGTACAATGGCATAAGAAAAAAAGTGGAATATGACAATGATGTGCTGTGCATCAGAAGTCTCTCCGATATTTTCCTGCTTAACGGACGCGTATTCAGGGAAGATTATCTGAACATTACGCAAGGAAGGATCTCCGGAGAGCTAAGCGCTACGAATACCGTTATTGGCGACCGGAACGTGTTTCTGGAAGAAGGAGCCAGGGCCGAAGGATGCATTTTTAATACGACAAACGGGCCTGTGTACCTCGGGCGCAATTCGGAAGTCATGGAGGGCTCGGTCATTCGCGGACCAATGGCTCTTTGCGACGATTCAACCCTGAAGCTGGGAACAAAGGTCTACGGGGCTACCACCATCGGCCCTCACTGTAAGGTGGGCGGTGAGATCAATAATTCAGTGTTGTTCGGTTATTCCAACAAAGCCCATGACGGATTTCTCGGCAATTCGGTTATCGGAGAGTGGTGTAATCTGGGGGCAGGCACCAATAATTCCAACCTGAAAAACAATTATGCGAAAGTAAAATTATGGAATTATCCGGCCGGCCGCTTTGTTGATACGGGCCACCGGTTTTGCGGACTTTTTATGGGAGACCATTCAAAATGCGGCATAAACACCATGTTTAACACGGGCACCGTTGTCGGGGTGAGTGCGAATATTTTTGGTTCGGGATTTCCGAGAAATTTCATCCCTTCTTTTTCCTGGGGAGGTGCCGGTGGTTTTAAGGTATATGCAAAAGAAAAAGCCTTTGAAACAGCCGGAATTGTTATGCAAAGAAGAAACCTGCCTTTAACCGATACGGATATTGAGATATTATCGCATATTTATGATATCTCGGATAAATACCGTAAAAGATCCTGAAAGAACAATTGTGGCACGTTGATTGCCATACAGTTGAACAGGCATATTAAAAGCAAACGTCTGCCAGTATGTCGTATTCTATAAATATTGAAAGAGGAGAAATTAATTAAATGGGTAAAAATACTGCAAGCAGTCTGTCAAAGGTATTTATTGCCAGTGGTTTAAATGATGATACGGATTTCATTCCATTGATCACTGATGAAGATGAAGATAGTTTACTGAAAAGTGATATTCCGGATTCACTGCCAATTTTACCGCTTCGCAATACGGTTTTGTTCCCGGGGGTTATTATCCCTATTTCGGTAGGAAGAGAACAATCCATGAAGCTGATCAGGGATATTTACAAGAAGACCAAGATATTGGGTACCGTGGCACAGAAAGATCCGACCAATGACACACCTCTGATGAAAGACCTGTTTCCCGTGGGTACGGTGGCACAGATCATTCGTATCCTTGAGATGCCGGACGGGACCACTTCCGTGATCATTCAGGGAAAGAGAAGGTTTGTTCTCGGGGAACAGTTAAGTGAAGATCCGTATCTTGTAGCCAGGGTGAAACAATTGAATGACGTGAAACCCAAAAAGAAAGATTCGGAATTTGAAGCTATCGTCGGGTCATTGAAAGATCTGTCACTGAGAATTATCAAGCTTTCAAGCAATATTCCCCCGGAAGCATCCTTTGCGGTTAAAAACATTGAAAGCTCTACCTTTCTGATCAATTTTATCAGCTCGAACAGTGACATTAAACTGGAGGATAAGCAAAAGTTACTGGAAATCGACGATCTCAAAAAAAGGGGAATTGCATTGCTCGAATACCTGGTCAGGGAGGTCCAGATGCTCGAATTGAAGAATGATATCCAGTCCAAAGTCAAGCTTGATATCGATCAGCAGCAAAGGGAATTCATGCTTCATCAGCAAATGAAGACCATTCAGGATGAACTGGGAGGCAGTCCGGTTGAGCAGGAGATCGAAGAGTTGCGTAAAAAAGGCAAAAGAAAAAACTGGAATAAAGAAGTTAAAGAAGTTTTCGACAAAGAGCTGGGAAAACTTCCCAGGCTGAACCCGGCAACAGGTGAATATTCCGTTCACCTGAACTATTTACAGACTTTGCTGGATCTGCCGTGGAATACCTGTACCAAAGATAACTTCGATTTAAAACATGCAAGGAGAATACTGGAAAGGGACCACTACGGACTCGAAAAGGTGAAAGACAGAATACTTGAACACCTGGCAGTACTGAAACTCAAGGGCGATCTTAAATCGCCGATACTTTGCCTTTACGGGCCTCCGGGGGTGGGAAAAACCTCGCTTGGAAAGTCCATTGCACATGCCCTGGACAGAAAGTATGTCAGAATGTCGCTGGGCGGATTACATGACGAGGCCGAGATCCGGGGTCACCGGAAAACATATATCGGTGCTATGCCGGGGCGCATCGTTCAAAGCCTGAAAAAGGTGAGATCTTCAAATCCGGTATTTGTCCTTGACGAAATAGACAAAGTCGGCAGAGATATTCACGGAGACCCTGCTTCCGCATTGCTTGAGGTACTGGATCCGGAACAGAACAGTGCTTTTTATGACAATTACCTTGAGATGGAGTACGATCTTTCCAGGGTAATGTTCATTGCCACGGCAAATACGACGTCCACCATACATCCTGCCCTTATCGACAGAATGGAACTCATTGATGTCAGCGGCTATATCGTTGAAGAAAAAATTGAAATTGCACGCAGGCACCTTATACCCCGGTGTCTGAAAGACCATGGACTGAAAAAGGAACAACTGGCTTTTCCAAAAAATACGATAACGTTCATCATAGAACATTACACACGGGAATCGGGTGTCAGGGAACTGGATAAAACGATAGCCAAAATTTGCAGGGTGATAGCAAAGAAGGTAGCGCTTGAAGAACATTACGACCATAAGTTGTCACAGTCCCAGGTAAGGGAAATACTCGGACATCCGAAGTACAGGAAAGATAAATACGAAGGGAACGAATATGCAGGCGTTGTTACAGGCCTGGCATGGACACGTGTCGGCGGGGAAATATTACTGGTCGAGACCAGTTTAAGCAGGGGGAAAGGGAAACTGACACTGACAGGTAACCTGGGAGAGGTTATGAAAGAGTCTGCAGTTATCGCTATGGAGTACCTGAAATCTCATAAGAACGTACTCAACATTTCTTCAGACATTTTTGAGAACTGGAATTTTCATATTCACGTACCTGAAGGGGCCATCCCCAAAGACGGACCGTCGGCCGGAATTACCATGGCCGCATCGATCGCTTCTGCGCTGACCCAGAGAAAGGTAAAAGGGAAAATTGCCATGACAGGTGAGATCACACTCAGAGGCAAGGTCTTGCCTGTGGGCGGCATAAAAGAAAAAATACTTGCGGCAAAAAGGGCAAATATTAATGAGATCATTATTTCTTCGGATAACAGGAAAGACATTGAGGAGATAAACCGGATCTATCTTGAAGGATTGAAATTCCATTATGTTGAAGATATCCTGCAGGTACTTGATATAGCGTTGTTAAAACAAAAAGTGAAGAATGCTTTTGATTTCAGTTCGCAACCGGTTTCGGTTTAACATTTTGAAATGATAAGAAGACTCCTTATTTTTACTAATAAAACCAATTGATATAAATGAAAATGGGAGCTGGTCTTTTTTGGGGAATTATCCTGATAGCTATTGGGTTAAGCATAATATTCAAGGTAATTTTCGGCATTAGTATTTTTCGTATTGTAATTGCGGCTGCATTAATCCTTCTCGGGATCATTATCCTGATCGGGAAGCCTGTTTTCCATTCAGACAAAGACGGCAATGATGTAGTATTTGGTGAGAGGACTTTTCAGTCGTCGCACATAAAAACCAGCGAATACAACACGATCTTCAGTAAAAGCATCTATGATTTCCGGGACAGCGATTCTCTTTCTCCCGGTACAACAAAACTTAAGTTTAATACCGTATTCGGGAACACCGATATAGTATTACCCGGGAATATACCGCTGCAGGTTAAAGCCGATGCGGTTTTTTCATCTGCCGGTTTGCCTGACGGAAGTTCTGTTGCTTTTGGGAGTGCAAATTATAAATCTCAGGGATACGATTCCTCCTCATCCAGGTTGTACATAGAAGTAAGTGTTGTATTTGGCGGGGTCGATATTGTACAAAAGGATTAAACATACCTTATCACAGCCACCAGATTTAAATCCGGGTACACCTTAGCTCAGGTTGTTTTTGAGTTGAATACGGTATGCCTTCCATACCTCTTATTTTGTTGTCAGGCAGGTTGTGTGTATGTTTTGGAAGAAAAAATGCCATAAAAATTTTTTGTACATAAGGATCAGGGGCTATCTTCACAGGCAGACTGTGAAAT
>JASFVU010000150.1:0-6672 GCA_050049665.1 Bacteroidales bacterium
GAAGCGATCTCACGAAGTAATTTTCATTATTCATCCCGATAGCTATCGGGACATACAGAAGAATGATTAAAATTCATGTGAGTTCCTGTCCCGATATTATCGGGATTTTGAACATTCGGAAATCAAAAAATTTTAAACAGATGAAAAAAGTGGGATTATATTACAGCTTCAACACAAAAAAAACCGCCCAAATGGCCAAAAGGATCGTTGAGAACCTTGGAAAAGAGAATGTCGAAGAGATCAATGCCGAAACACTTACGGAAGACCAGTTTACAAAATATGATAACATGATCCTTGGCGTTCCTACCTGGTTTGACGGTGAATTGCCCAATTACTGGGAGGAGTTTGTTCCCGCTCTTGAAGATATTGACCTGAAGGGGAAAAAGGTAGGGATCTATGGTGCGGGAGATCAGAAAGGCTATCCTGAAAATTTTGTCGATGGTATCGGGATCATGGCAGAGATCGTTCAAAACAGGGGAGCGGATCTGGCAGGACTTACTTCTGTTAAGGGCTATACATTTGAGCAATCGCGGGCAAAAAAAGGGGACCGGTTTTTGGGACTGGCACTTGACTTTGAAAACCAGGCAGGCAAAAACAAAGAACGCGTGGCAGCCTGGTGCGAACAGTTGAAAAAAGAATTTCAATGAAAAAGTATCTCCTGGTATGGGTGGTCATGATATTGGTAACCTGCCCCGTATTATCCCAGATCAGACGGAAATCCCTTTACGATCCTTATACCGATGCTGTCGGACAGATTGAAGAGGCCGTGGATTCTGCCGGGTCATTGAATAAACATGTTTTGATCCAGGTGGGAGGTGACTGGTGTTCGTGGTGTATAAAACTTCATGAATTTATCCGGGAGCATCCGCAGGTTGATTCTCTTATTCTTGCCGATTATGTTTTCATCCGGGTGAACTACAGCAAAGAGAACAAAAATCCCGAAGCAATGCAGTTGCTGGATCTTCCGCAGCGTTTCGGCTTTCCTGTCCTGGTGGTCCTGAACGATGAAGGCAAAAGGATACATACCCAGAATACGGCATATCTGGAAGCAGGCACAACATACGATGAAAAAAAAATAACCGGTTTTCTCAAAGCCTGGAATAAGAAAGCTTTGGATCCTGACCTTTACAAGTAATTAAAATAAAAACCCGATGCTGAAAATAATCTGGTTCAATCTCTGATCGAAGTTGAAATCCTGACCGCCGATTGTAACACCGTCACCCAGTTTGCTGAGATTACCTTCGTATTTTACATCAACGAGCAACGAGCCAAGTTGTAATCCGACTCCGGCCTGATATCCTATGGTGGCACCTTTGGTACTCTGGTCAATTCCTCTGTCATCCAGTACATTTGATTTGGAGTTCAATACCACACTGGCCACAGGACCGGCCTGTAATTTCAGAGGTCCGATTTTTACGCCGGCAATAACCGGAAGGTCCAGTTTGTTGAAAGATTGTTTCCCTATCCATGTTTCGCCTCCGGAAGTCCGTTGAACGGAAACATCTGTTTTCACATTAGTAAAAAGTAACTCAGGCTGAATAAAAACCATACCCATTTTCAACTGAGCAATACCCCCGAAATGAAATCCGACCTGCCCGCTTTCATAATCCAGCCGGTAATCAGGATTATCAAACTCCTTGAGCTTTACCCTGCTGGCATTTATACCCCCCCGGATACCGAATTTCAACTGAGCCTGCCCTGGTGCCCAAACCAGTAAGGCCATAATGAATATTGCAATACATTTTATTTTCATCTTAGCAGTTTTTTGGTTTAAATCATTTTATATAGACAAAATTAATGATTACAGGTTGCAACCTGCAATATTCCCAACGGTTAAAAATAAAAAACTTAAAACGAAAAAATAAACACCGAAAGTATTATCCGTTCTCTTTTTGACAGGGTATTATTGTAAAAACACTTTCATATATCTGAATATCAGGTATTTCACTTTAATTTATTGATTTGTTAAAAAAGCAATAATCCCTGAAACCAACTGAACAAACAAAAGAAAAAGCTGTTTGACGGTAAGTATCGTGAAAATATATACTTTAGCATTTCATTTAAAACAAGGATTATGGTAATTTCAAAAGACAAAGTAGTATCACTGACCTATGAATTACGGATTGACGGTAACAATGGAGAAATTGTTGAAGCACTGAAGGAAGACTCACCTCTCACCTTTCTATACGGTTCGGGAAACTTACTGCCAAAATTTGAACAAAACATCAGCGGATTGAAAATAGGCGATGAATTTAGTTTTGATATTAAAGCAGAAGATGCTTACGGTGAAGTCAATGAAAATGCGGTAGTAAATGTTCCTGTTTCAGCATTTGAAATCGATGGCAAAATAGATTCCGACATGTTAAAAGTCGGTAATAAAATCCCGATGCAGGATGCCTCGGGAAATAAGCTTACAGGTATTGTTAAGGAAGTAACCGACGAAGCAGTGAACATGGATTTTAACCACCCCATGGCCGGAAATGACCTGTTTTTCAATGGCAAGGTTACAGAAATTCGTGATGCTACCGAAGAAGAACTTCATCATGGTCACGCCCACTATCCGGGAAGTTGTGAAGGTTGTGAGGACTGCGGAAATGAAGGCGGACATTGTTGATCGCCGGCTTTTCCCAACAAATAATTCTATAAAGTCCTGTATTGATCATAATACAGGATTTTATTTTATGATAAAATCATCCGCGTCATCAAGGACCGGAAAAGCTGTTCTGAATCTTCGTAACAGATCAAGGTCGATCTGAGCAAAAATAATCCCTTCCCGGTTTCCCGATTTTGTAATCACCTCCCCTTTTGGAGAAATAACTTGTGAATTACCCATGTATTTTATCCCTCTTCCGTCCTTACCAATGCGATTTACCCCTGCAACATAACACTGATTCTCTATTGCTCTTGCTTTCAGTAAAGTCTCCCAAACTTCGTTCCTCACAGCAGGCCAGTTGGCCACATATACCAGCAGGTCATATTTTTCTTTCAGATTGCGGCTCCAGCAGGGAAACCGCAGATCGTAACAGATCAGAGGCATTATGTTCCAACCTCTGAACCCGATCGTTTTCTGTTTGTTCCCGGCTTTGTAATGCTTTGTCTCATCACCCATTGCAAACAGGTGTTTCTTATCATAAATATGATTGTCTTCCGGTGAAATAAAATGCAAACGGTTATAATAGTCATTACTTTCCTGTACCGGATTGCTGCCTGTAACTGCCACTCCGTACTCTTTTGCCATCCGGGTCATCCAATCATGTACAACTGAACCTGAATGATTGTCAAATAACCATGGCTCCATGGTAAATCCGGTAGCAAACATTTCAGGCAAAATGATCAGATCGGGCGACTCTTTCATACCTGCCAGTAATTTTTCAACCTTTTCCAGGTTGGCTGATATGTCCTGCCAGATAATATCATACTGTAACAGAACAATCTTTAAATGGTTAGTCATTATAAAATAATCAGCGTTTCGAAGATAATATCCTGGTGATTTTAATAATCAGTTCCTCCGGATCAAAAGGTTTAACTATGAAGTCGTCAGCACCAGCCGTATAGGCTTTCTGAATGGCTTCATCCAGATGACTTCTGCTCAGAATAAGGATAGGGGTTTGTATGCCCAGTTCATCCCGGATAACCTCCACTACCTCAAAACCACTCATCCTTGGCATAAACAGATCAAGAATAATAAGGTCAAAATCTTCACTTTCAATGGTTTCAAGTGCTTCTTTCCCATCATCGACGGTGGTCACCTCATAGCCCAGGCGAACAAGTGAATGAACTACGACCTTCTGCATCATTGCATCGTCTTCTGCATAAAGAATCTTCATCTGTATAAACCTTTCATTAAAGTTGTCATCAGGAACGACTCAAATAGTTCAAACATCCGTAGTGCGGCTGCCTTATACATTTCTTTATTTAATTGTTCCTGCATAAAGCAAACAGGCTGCCAGCTCTCATCATATAAACATTTCATCAGCAGTAATTCATCATTATGAATCATGTTAATCCAATTGTTGTCTTCTATCATCAGTCAGCATGATCGTATCCGGAAAACACAGATCAGCTAAAAGTTAAAATCGCGATCAAAATTTTCAATGAGCTTATTTATCATTTGATCTACGTCATCAATCAGACCAGGAACAAGGTTCATATTTTCATTTTTCTTCGTGAATTCTTCAATCTTCATCAGATCTTCTTCAAGTTTTTTCGCACCCAGAAAAGAAACCCCGGGAATAAATCTGTGAGTCTCCTTGCTAAGTGCATCAATAGCTTCCTGTTTTAAATTAGTACGGGCCCTCTTCAGGTAAGCCGGAGCAACTTCTTTAAATGTATTGATCATTTCACGAATAAAATTTTCATCTCCACCTGAAATTTTATTTAAAAAAGACAAATCATATAACTTCTCTTCCGGCATTAATTCGTTTTTTAGTAATATAATACAAAAATGAAAAAAAATCTCACTTTCACCTCATAACATAAACCGGTGTTATTGACAAAAAAATGATTATGGTTTAATTTTTGCATTAGTGTTTACGATGTATTATTTTCGCACATTATTTAAGTGACTGATAATTATTCTATTTGGAAATTAAAACAATGAAAACAAATTACACTGCTTTTTTAACAATTTTTACCGGAATTTTTCTTTTGTCAAATACGGTAAATGCCCAACGTTCCAAAATCTATGAAAATCCTAAATACGGCGCGGACAGTGCTTCAAGAATGGAATGCGCAAGCAATCTGTCGATCATGAATCAATATGTAAAAATTAAAACGTATGAATATGCATACGATTCATGGAGGTATTGTTTCTTTAACTGTCCCCAGGCAAGTAAAAATATCTATATCCACGGGGGTAAAATACTAAAACACCGGATTGAGAATGAGGAAGACGAAAACTTAAAAAATGCATACATAGATACCCTGATGATCCTGTATGACCAGAGAATTGAATATTTTAAGCAACCCGGTTATGTCTACGGTATGAAAGGCATAGACCTTCTCAGATACAGAAGCTCTGATATTGAAGAGGCATATGGTTATCTGGAAAAATCAATTGACCTGAAAAACGAAAAAGTAGATGAATCCGTAGCTGTAACTTTCATTACTGCCACCTATAAATTATTGCAGGATGGAAAAGCAGAAGCAGATGTTATGATCAATAACTACGTCAAAGTGATGGATTTGCTCACTGAAAAAATACAGAGTGGAGACAAGGACCCGAAATTACCCCAGGCTATAGAAAGTATTGAAAAGGTATTTGCTGAAAGCGGTGCGGCTGATTGTGAATCGTTGATTGCTATTTTCAATGAAAAATTCAAAGCAGATCCGGAAAATGTGGATCTCTTAAAGAAAATAACTTCTCTTCTTTCAGAAACGGGGTGTGAAAAGTCAGATCTCTATGGTAAAGCGGCAGAAGCACTTTATAAACTGGAACCTTCGGCCGAAGCTGCGGCAAAACTTGCTAATCTTTTTGCCATCCGGGAAGAATATCAGAAAGCACAACAATATTATAACAAGGCCATTGAACAGGAAACTAACAGTGAAAAGAAAGCCAACTATTATTACAACCTGGGGAAAATTGCCTTCCAGCAAAAAAACTTTGTTGCTACCAGGAAATATTGTCTGTCGGCCATTGATCTGAAAAGCAATTACGGAGAGGCTTATATCCTGATAGGGACAGCATATGCCGCAGGAAGTGGCTCCTGTGGTTCGGATTTCGAGAAACAGGCTGCTTATTGGGCTGCTGTCGATAAGTTCATTAAGGCAAAAACGGTTGATCCTTCAGTCAAAGGTTTAGCGGATGAACAGATCAATGCTTATTCAAAACATTTTCCGAACAATGAAACGACCTTTTTTAACGGGTTTACGGATGGAGATACTTATACAGTAGGCTGCTGGATCAATGAAACAACGATCGTAAGAACGACAAAATAAAAAGGGACTTTCAGACTCTCTGTTTTTTTGTGGGCCTGCCTTGTCCGCCGGCAAGGTTAAGGAACGGTTGTATCACAGATTTTACACATAAAAGATCTGATAAGAAACAAATATTAAATTGATCTGCTGAAACAACTGCCGGCTTTTTTTTGTAACAGACAACTAACTTGCCCTATTCACAAATTCACAGATTGATCTGTGTCAAAGCAAAGCCTGTCCCGTAAATTGCGGGATTAGCCCGATTTAGTTACACTTGGTTTTTGCAGAAAACTTAGTGTAACTAAATCGTAATCAGTTTAATAAATAAAATTTATGAATTATACAGGCTAAGCTTCAAATTTGTAACCGACACCTTTGATGGTAACAATTCTTTTATCGCCTATCTTTTCCCTGAGTTTTCTTATGTATACGTCAATTGTCCTGTCTCCGACAAAAATTTCCGTTCCCCAGAGTTGATCGAATATTTCCTCGCGTGTAAATACCCTGGAAGGTTTTGAAGTTAAGAGTCTTAATAATTTGAATTCTTTTCTTGGCAAAGTAAGTTCATGATCATTTAAAAAGACAAGGTGTTTCTCAGGATCTATAACCAGATCATTGTAACGTAACACATCCTCACCGTTGGAAGCATCACTCTGCCTGATCCCGTATCGGCGTAATAATGCTTTCAGACGCGAAAGAAGGACCTTTGGTTTCACCGGTTTTGTGATGTAATCGTCCGCGCCTGCCGAAAATCCG
>JASFVU010000151.1:0-6654 GCA_050049665.1 Bacteroidales bacterium
TAAAGAATTAGCTATTTTTATTGCCCGAAAAATTAACAAAATGGAAGTCAAAAAAAGTAATAAAGCAAACCTTACCAACAAAAGCAGTTTGTTTTTCGAAATAGGTTTTGTAGCCGCTCTGGCCATCCTTTTGGTGGTTTTTGAATGGACATCGAAACCAAAAAACGACAATATGCTTCTGAGCATGCAGGGAGGGGAAATTGACGAAGAGATCATACCCATCACCCGGCAACAACCTCAGGAACCTCCTCCGCCTCCTCCGCCCCCTCAGGTTATTGAAGTGATCAACATTGTCGAGGATGATGTTGATATCGAAGAGGTCGATTTTGAAAGTATGGATGTGGATGAGGACATGGCCATTGATTTTGTTCCTTTCGAAGAGGAAGAAGAAGCCGAGGAAGAGGTGTTTTTCATTGTTGAAGACATGCCGACATTCCAGGGAGGCGGGAAAGAGAAATTCAGGGAATACATACAGCAAAATCTCAACTATCCTCCCATTGCAGCGGAAAACGGTATCAGCGGACGCGTGTTTGTTCAGTTTGCTGTAAATGCAAGGGGAGAAGTTGTTGATGTAGTGGTGGTCCGTGGTGTGGATCCCGCACTGGATAAGGAAGCAAAACGTGTTGTTCAGAGTTCACCGAAATGGGCACCCGGGAAACAGCGTGGCCGTCCGGTTAAGGTACAATTTACCTTTCCCATTGTATTTGTTCTGCAATAGAAAAATTCAAGATATTGATAAACCCCGGACACCTCCGGGGTTTTTTGTGCGGTATAATCAATCAGGAGTTTATTCCGGAATATTACAGTGTATGGAAGTGAAACAAGCAAAGATTAACCTGTTTTGGCATGGATTAAACGGTGAATTTATGAATAGGGCAGGCTAAAATATTATTTTTGCAGATCTGAAAAATTACAAATGACGGGTATTACAACGAAAAAAATCAAAGAAAGAGCCATACTTGTGGGAGTGATCAGCAGTGATCAGACCGAAGAAGAGGTCGGGGAGTACCTGGATGAACTTTCATTTCTCGTGGAAACAGCAGGGGCTGTTCCGGTAAGAAGGTTCACACAAAAAACGGATGTTGTCAATGCCAGGACATTCATCGGGAAAGGTAAACTCATTGAGATCGATCAGTTCATCAAAGTCCACAACATCGACCTCGTTATTTTTGACGATGAATTATCACCAAGCCAGTTGCGCAATATTGAGCGTGAACTGGAATGCAGGGTACTCGACCGCACCAACCTGATCCTTGACATTTTTGCTGCCAGGGCCAGGACTTCCCATGCAAAAACCCAGGTTGAACTGGCTCAGTATGAATACCTGCTGCCCAGGTTAACACGCATGTGGACCCACCTCGAGAGACAGCGCGGAGGGATCGGACTGAGAGGTCCCGGGGAAACAGAGATAGAGACAGACCGACGGATCATACGTGATAAAATTTCAAGATTAAAAGATCAACTGGAAAAGATCGACAGGCAGATGGCTACACAACGGAAGAACAGGGGAAAATTAATTCGTGTGGCCCTTGTCGGGTATACCAATGTGGGCAAATCGACCATCATGAACCTGCTGAGCAAATCAGAAGTGTTTGCTGAGAACAAGCTATTTGCAACCCTGGATACAACAGTGAGAAAGGTTGTGATCGGGAACCTTCCTTTTCTTTTGTCCGATACCGTCGGGTTCATTCGTAAACTCCCTCACAGCCTTGTCGAGTCATTCAAATCCACTCTCGATGAGGTAAGGGAATCGGATATTCTGCTGCACGTGGTCGACATATCTCACCCTAATTTTGAGGATCAGATCCATGTGGTCAATCAGACCTTGTTTGAAATAGGAGCGACTGAAAAAAATGCCATCATTGTTTTCAACAAGATCGATGCCTATAAGTACATTCCCAGGGACCGGGATGATCTTACCCCTCGTACAAAAGAGAATTATACGCTCGGAGAACTGAAAAAAAGCTGGATGGCAAAGGACAATTCCGAATGCATTTTCATTTCAGCGAAGAAGAAAGAGAATATTGAAGCATTCAAAAAACTCCTGTACGACAGGGTGAAAGAAATCCACATTACCCGTTATCCATACGATCATTTTCTTTACTGATATTGAAAAGAAGGATCTGAGGATCAGCAGGTGTCATTCAGATATCCATGAGAGATGACCGGAATTTCCGGGATACCATTTCATACCAGATCGTTTTTAACCAGGTACTCTGCAATTTGCACTGCGTTCAACGCTGCTCCTTTTTTAAGCTGGTCTCCCACACACCAGAAAGTTATGCCTTTGGGGTTCGTAAGGTCTTTCCTGATACGACCGACAAAAACATCGTCTTCTCCCGCACCATACAAAGGCATGGGATATTTCAGGTTAGCAGGATCATCGATCACGGTCACTCCCTCTGCTTTTGCCAGGGCATTCCGGACTGCTCCGACGGAAAGCTCTTCCCCGGTTTCCACCCATACCGCTTCGGAATGGTTCCTCAATACCGGCACCCGGACACAGGTAGCACTAACATCAGCATCGGTATGCATAATCTTTTTTGTTTCATAATACATCTTCATTTCTTCTTTCGTATACCCGTTGTCCATGAACTTGTCCACCTGGGGGATCACATTCATGGCGATCTGGTAAGGGAACTTCTCAGCCTTTACCGGCTCACCGTTAACCAGTTGCCTTGTCTGTTCTTCCAGTTCGGCCATGGCCTGTGCTCCGGCACCGCTGGCTGACTGATAGGATGATACATGCACTTTTTTGATGTGAGACAGTTTTTCAATCGGATGAAGACAGACGACCATCTGAATGGTAGTACAGTTCGGATTGGCTATGATGTTTCTCGGCCTGTTTGCGGCATCTTCCGGGTTAATTTCCGGAACTACCAGGGGAACATCCTCTTCCATACGAAAAGCACTTGAATTATCGATCATTACGGTTCCGTGTTTTGTAATGGTCTCTGCAAATTCTATGCTAGTGCTGCCACCTGCTGAGACAAGAGCGATATCAATGCCTTTGAAATCATCGCCATGCTTCAGTTCTTTAACCATCAGTTTTTTGCCATTGTATGTATACTCTTTGCCTGCACTTCGTTTTGAACCGAACAACACCAGTTCGTCCAACGGAAAATTTCTTTCGTCGAGCACCTTCAGGAATTCCTGACCGACAGCACCGCTTACGCCAACAATCGCGACTTTCATTTTACTTCTTTTTGATGGTTAAACATTCAATTAAAATAAAATCCCGGCAGGGGATTTGATATATTATCGATTATTATGTATTTTGAGCGATGTTTCAGGTAACAAAATTCGTAATAATTTTTTTTGCATGAAACCCTCCGGTTCAAAAGGTGTTGGAAAAAATAAGAGTTTTTAAGGTTTTATTCATACAAAAATTATCATAAATTAATTTATTATACTGATAATCAAATAGTTAAAACATTTCATTGAAATGCGGGCACTGGTATTGTTTTTTTTCATCATACCCGTTGTTTCGTTAGGACAAGTCATTTCAGAGGATTTTGAAGATAACGAATCAGCACACTGGTATCAGCAGAATTCCGGCCATTGGTCTGTTTCTTCGGAGGCTCCGGTAGACGGACAATATTCGTTGTCACATAGTTTCGATAATGATAAAGCTTCATCCGACTGGATCGCTTTTTTTCATGAGCCGTTAACACTGCATGAAGGAGAAGCTACCTGGCAATTTTCCGTTCGCTACGATTTCAGGCCATCTTCGAACAATCACTGGGCAGTTATTTTAGCTGATAACTTTCTTCCGGGAAGTAATATCGGAGAAGCATTGGTTTGCGGGGTAAATTTCGAAGGCAACAGCGATGAAATTCAACTGTGGAGAATTTGGGAAGGCAAAACAGAAAGTCTGTTAAACACCGGTTTCAATTGGGAGGATCATATATACCCCGGTGATGTGGTGCGGTTTTGCCTTTCATTATCTGCCGGGGGGTTGTTCAGGATCGGGATCGACACATCCGGAAAAGGATTCTTCCTAATTGGTGAACAAACCATTGAATTCCCGGAATCGGTCAATGCATTTAACCTGTACTATAAGTATTCGTCTGCCTGTGACCGCGGCCTGGCATTTGACGCATTAAGGATCGAAGGATCCTTTTCGGAGGTTTCAGAGCCTTATCTTGAAACGATCTCCGTACTGAATCCGCACGAGATCGAAATACTTTTTTCCGAAGTGGTTGATATTAAGGATAATGGTGAATTCTGTGTGGAAGGAGCCGGCTGTGATATACCGGAAGATCTCATCGGCAACTCAGTCAGGCTTTATTTGCCGGGAAAGTTAGTGCCGGGAGAACATTATAATCTCACTTTGCCCGAAATTGAAGATATGTATGGCAATAAACTGATCATCCGGGAGCCGGCCGCCGGGTTTTATTATCCAAAAGCAAATGACCTGGTCATAAACGAGATCCTGGCAGATCCTTTTCCTTCGGTATTACTGCCCGGGATAGAATACCTTGAGTTGTACAACAGGTCGGAAGAGATCATTTCTGTTTATGGCTGGCATATTTCATCGAACAAGAGTACGGCCGGACTGCCTCGTTATTTTCTGGAACCCGGAGAATATGCAATACTGATCGATGATGAAGCAAAAGATTCCGTCAGTAGTACGATTTCTGTCATAACCTGCGATCATTTTCCCGTTTTAAGCAATACAGGTGCTGAGATCAGGCTACAGGACAGATCGGGAAAATTAATCCATGCAGTGGAATACAGCAGTGACTGGTTTGAGACTTCTTCTAAAAAGGAAGGAGGCTGGTCGCTGGAAATGATCGATCCCGATGACCCGTGTAATTACCATGTCAACTGGAAAGAATCTGCCGATTACAGGGGAGGATCACCGGGGGAAGAAAATTCCGTTTATCAGCAAGGGGGCCTTTATTCCCCTCCCGAACTTTGGCGGGCGGCCGTCACCGGATCCGGGACCCTGATGTTATATTTTTCGGAGCCTCTGGATAGTTTGATGAGTTCTTCCGCTGAATATTACCTGGTTGATCACGGAATCGGATCGCCTGAAAAAGTCTTTCCGAAATGGCCTGTCCCTGATCAGATGGAACTCCGGTTTAACAATTCGTTTAAGAAGGATGTTGTCTATGAGATAACAATTACTTCCGATGTATGTGATTGCTCCGGGCAAGCGTTATCTCCACCGGCCTTCTTCCGGTTCTCTGTTCCTTCGTTATCAGACAGCACAGACATCATAATCAATGAGATCATGTTTGATCCAGATTACGGATATTCGGAATACATCGAACTTTATAATCAATCGGACAAAACGATCGACCTTAGGGATTTCGGGTTAATACCCGGAGGAACCGGTAACGATACTCTCACCATTACGGAAGAATATTTTCCGGTGGAAGGAGATGGATATGTTGTCATATCGGGACAGAATAAAGGCATTGATACACATGGTCTTTTTTCACAACAGGACAAACTTGTTTTAATGGAGCACTTTCCTGCTCTTCCGAATACAGGCTCACGTATTTATCTTTTGGATGAAACCGGAGACATCTGTGATGCAGCCTTTTATTCCGCGGATTTCCACCATGAACTCCTGACAGATACCAGGGGAGTGGCCCTGGAAAGGGTATCTCCCCAAAGATCGGGACTGGAACCAGAAAACTGGCAGTCTTCTGCTTCGGATGCCGGATTTAAAACCCCGGCGGCACCTAACTCGCAAAGTGATATGAACAAAGAGGAAACCTTGGTGGAATTGTTTCCGAAAATCATCACACCGGACGGAGACGGTGCAAATGACGTGCTGACTATCCATTATTCGATGAACGAACCGGGATACATGGCGAGGATCACGGTATTTGACAGATATGGCAATACAATAAAAGTACTGGCCAACGGGGAGATATTGGGTACGGAAGGCAATTATTGCTTTGAAGGGAAGGATGATAACGGTAATGATCTGAGATCAGGGTATTACATTTTGTTTTTTGACGCTTACAATGACAAAGGCAGCCGAAAGACAGAGAAAGCAAGTTTTGTGGTAGCCGGAAACAGAAAATAAAAAACCCTGCATAAATACAGGGTTTGTTTGTATTGTGTAAGCAAAGCTTAAAGATTACAGGCTGTTCACATGTTTTGCCAGTTTCGATTTCAGATTCGCAGACTTATTCCCGTGAATAATGTTCTTTTTGGCAAGCTTGTCAAGCATGGAAGCTACCTTAGGGAAAAGTTTTTCGGCCTCAGCCTTGCTCGATGTATTCCTTAATTCTTTTATAGCTTTTCTGGTTGTTTTTGCATAATATTTATTATGCACTCTTTTCTTTTCAGATTGCCTTGCTCTTTTTATCGCTGATTGATGATTTGCCATATTTTATTATCTCTCTAAAAAATAACCTTTGTTCAATGAGGCGACAAAATTAGTTAAAAAATTGAATCCAAAAAATATTGGAACGAAATTCTTTACTCTGCATCGTAAATGGATGGTGTCGGTATACGTCTGAATACCAAAGCTGTACGACTGGGGATATAAAGCTGCAGGAAATTTGAACCGGAAATTCCACCCAGACGTTGCGGATAGTATGTGATCGACTGGTCAACGTTGCCGAATCCTCCGAACTTAGTTTCATCTGTGTCTAACACGATTTCGTATTTTCCCGGGGCAACCTTAAT
>JASFVU010000152.1:0-6652 GCA_050049665.1 Bacteroidales bacterium
ACGGCAAAAACGATCTTTGAACCGACCAGCATGGAATAAAATCCTGTCAGGAACAGGACAACGGCAAACAATGATACTTTATTCAGTGAAACTCAAATTTCAGAAACAACCTGTCCCGCAAAAGGCGGGAGAGTGCACTGAAATTTGTTAGTTGAACTAATCCCGATAGCGAAGCGTATCGGCATTATGTGGTTTAATACCCCGATGCTCTGCATCGGAATTTTGGGTTCAGGGTTCTACCCTGAGGATTCATACCATTGATTTGCTTCCGCCAGGATCGGGGCGCCGACCAGCATCCAGAAAATGTAGGGGTTCGGGTTCAGTGCGTTGACAACGATCCCTTTTTGCAAGGACCTGGGTTTTGCGGCAGCTTTCTCCTGTTCCGGTTTTGGTGCAAAGACCATGTTCTCGTAAGCCAGAAAAAGTAAAAACAGTCCTCCTGCTCCGGAAATGCTGCCCAGTACAATATCGTTTTTGGCAAAGTGCCTGATCAGGAAAAAACTGGCCGTAACAATGGGAACATCGGTGATCAGGGGAGCAAGTGCCAGCTTTATCCCTTCTTTGTGTCCGAATTTAAGTGTTTCGGATACGACCATCGGGAGCAACGGACCGGGAGAGATGCCGGATACAATGCCTAAAGCAAGCCCGGAGCCAAGATAAAAGAGTGAATCGTGCATTAGTTGTTAATTGATAAGAACAGAAGAAAACGGGACCCGACAACCAGAAACCCGGATGATCAGCCTTTCGGGGATCCGCTTATTCCCGTTTTATACTATCCCGGATCCCCTGCTCAGGCGGTCAAATATAACCACTTCCGGGCAAAAACCGGCAAACGTACAAAATACACCGCTCATTCAACCCGTGATGTCAGAAGCTGGCTGAGAATTTCAGGTTGAAGCTTCGCCTTGTAAGGTAATTCGGAACAGCAAAATACGCATCCAGTCCAATATCGCTTTCCACGGTACGAATCCAGTCATAGGAGACCGTATTCTGCGCATCCAGAAGGTTCAGTATTTCAAGGCTTATCCAGATGGATTCGATCCCGTAATTCTTTTTCGGGTTCCTGATAATGGCACGCGAAAAGCCAATGTCTATACGGCGGTAAGGCCCCAGCTTATATACATCTGCAGGCCTTGAATAGAGCGGGCCGGAGTAGGGGAGTCCGGAGCCGTAAATAAGCAGCAGGTGTACTTTGTAATTCGGATTGGAGGGCAGGTAATCCTGGAAGAAAAGGGAGAAGTTTATCCATTGATCGGTCGGCCGGCTGTAGTATCCGGAGTAGGTGACCGTGCGATCGGTGTTGACAACATAATCGTTGTATATATCTTCTTTGGTCGATAGCAGGGAAAGGCTGAACCATGATTCGCTTCCCGGGACGAATTCCCCGTATACTTTGAAATCTATGCCTGTGGCATAGCCTTTGGCTTTAAATTCCGGAAGGTATTGCAGCCTGACGTCATCCAGCTTGTAAGGGACCAGCCGTGTCAGGTGCTTGTAATAGATCTCGGTGGTGAAGACGAAGGGCCTGTCCCAGGCCTGGAATTTATAGTCGGTCCCTGCAACAAGGTGCAGCGCCCTTTGTGCCCTGGTTTCGGGATACAGGTTTCCGTACTGGTCCCGGAATTCCTTGTAAAAGGGAGGCTGGTAGTACAGTCCGGAAGCAAGGTGCCAGGTAAGGTTCGGGGTCCTGTCGGGCGTCAAGGTCAGGTTGGCCCTCGGACTGACCGTGATTTCTTTGTTATAGGTCCAGTACTGGCTGCGTGCACCAAGTGTAAGGAAAACAGCGGACCTTTTGCCTGAGAGATCAAATGTATGCTGGAGATAGCCCGACACACGCGTATTGTTCAGGGAATTTTCCGATTTGTACACGTAATTCAGCTCCACGTATTCGTCGTTAACAGGGAGTGAATGCCCTGCAGAATCGACCATCTGCCACTCTTTTATCTGGTCGTCAATGATCTCCTGCTGCAGTTTCAGGCCCCACTTGGTTACCCCTGCATCGGAAAAGTAGCTGTTTTTCCAGTCAAAGGAATAGATCGTGGCTTCCAGTTTGTTGCGTGCATGATCCAGGGTGGTTCCTATGCCGATGTTTATCAGGCTGTCCTGCCGTCCCGAGGAACCCTGCGTAGCCAGGTTGATCAAGTATTGTTTTAAAATATCGTAGGTGATCTCTTCATTCGATCTGAATGCAGAGGCAATGAATTTCATGCTGAGCTTATCACTGGGTTTGTAATTCAGGGATAACGCCCCCAGCCAGGTCTCGAACTTGTCCAGTTCCTGGCCTTCATAGAACACGGTAAAATTGAATCCCTGCTGGAAGGATCCGAAGTCGGTACTCCTGTTTTGCGGTACCCGTTTGAATTTGTTGGTGGAGTAGTTGACCAGCAATCCCAGTTCCAGGGTCTTTGACAGATCGTAGGTAAGGAATGACTGCAGATCGGTGAACGAAGGTTTGTAATCCCCTTTGGTGTCGAGCGTGCTCAGGACATACTCCGTGGTTTTGTAACGAACACCCGTATTGTGCGTAAATTTCCGGTTTTTGGAATTTCCTTCTAGGTGGACCGATCCGCCAAGCAGGCTGACAGATACGGAGCCGCCCAGCTCAACAGGTTTTCTGTATTGGATATCTAGTACGGAAGACAATTTATCCCCGTATTCGGCATCGAACCCTCCGGCGGAAAACTGGATGGACGAGATCATGGAAGGGTTCACAAAGCTGAGGCCCTCTTGTTGTGCGGACTGGACCAGGAGAGGACGGTAGATCTCTATGTCGTTGACATAGATCAGGTTTTCATCGTAGCTGCCGCCCCGCACCGAATACTGTGAGGACAGTTCACTGCCCGATGCCACACCGGGAAGGGTTTTCAGGATGGATTCCAGGTTCCCGCTGGGATTCGGCAGTTGATCAAGCGATTTGATATCAATGGGTATCAGGGTATTTTCGCGTTCGCGGATTCCGAACACTTCCACATCTTCGAGTTCTTTCAGCTCCTGTTTTAAGCGGATATCCCGCTGAACGATCTCTCCGGATCCGGGCTGCAGGGTTTCTCTGTAGGTTTCAAAACCAAGGAAATACACGATGAATACAAGCTCTTCGTTCGCCGGGACCGTCAGTTCGAAATACCCTTTTTCGCCGGTAACCGTCCCGATATTCCTGTTCTCAATGCCTACCGAGGCCGAAAAAAGGGGACTTCCTTTTTCATCCCTGACCGTTCCCTGTATAGTAGCTGTTTGCTGGGCATTAACGGTGACGCAGACGCACATCAATAAACCATAAAAACCTGTTTTGATAAGATCCATTGTTTGTTTTCCCAAAGCGCTTATCTGAAAAAAACTCAAAGAATAAAATAAAATTGTGAATATACAAGCTTTTCTTGAGGGGAAATAGGCCGTTCGCTAAAACCGGCTATTTTGAGCGGGTGATCCGGCTATCGAATATGCTTCGACTCCCAGTCCGAACGAATGTTCATCCGGGCGGGCGTTCAGCATGACTGCATTACGCCAGCATGAAAATAGTAAGATACGATAAAGAATGTACTCTCTGTACAACTCACAAGTTTAGAAAACCATAAGGTGATTAGCAAAACAAAATCATCAGCCCCTCTATTCAATTTCCATTTCGGGGTAATCGACGTCCTTTTTATACTTCCTGAAATCCCCTCTCTTCAGGGCCTTGAAAAATTCCGCCCAGGCAAAAGCATTGAAAAGCTGGTAGGAGGGATACGTCCCCTGCCTGAATGTTTCCCTGTACTGCTGGTTCAGGATCTCCTGAAAATTAGCCCTTGCACTGGGGGTTTCATCCAGGATGATCTGCGTTTTAAGCAGGGCAATATTCTTCCGTGCATTATCCATATCATCGTTCGGAAGCTTCAGGTTCAGAAAAGCTTCCTTGAATTCTTCGTAAGACTTCCAGGGGTAAATGACAACCTCGTCGATCATGAACGTGTCCACATCCAGGACAATATCCAGGGTAAGGAATGGTTCTTTCAGGTCACCGGGGATCCGGATGATCTTTCTCTTATAGCCCACGGTCGATAGCATGATGCTGTCGTTCACCTCTGTAACGATCGAAAACTTTCCCTGACTGTCAGTGATCGTTCCACGGTAATTGTTCAGGATCAGTACATGCGCATAGGGCAGGGGCTGCAGCAGTTCATCCGTCAGCCGTCCCGTAAACTGCACCAGTTTACCGTCGTCCTTGCCAAACAGCAACTGACCTTTCGCATCAGTGGACCTGACCGTCAGGCATACAACAAGAAATAATACGAGCTTATTCATCTGGTTTTCCTTCCGTACCGAATGTTTCAAAGGTAATTATTTTGATATACAATTATCTTTATTGGATGAACATAGGTTGTTAAATTTGGTTAAATTGAAAAACAAGTCTAACTTGTGAAATGTTGAAATACATCGTCACTTTGCCTGGTTTGAAAAGAAATCTTTGATCACTGAAAGCAGTGATGATCAATATAATGCGAACTTAACCTATGATCGTACAAAAAGAAATCACGTTGCAGGGATACGGCAGGGGATACCACCTGGTCACTTCCGTGATAACAAATCAGCTCGGTGAACTGCCCGAGCGGGGTTTACTGAATATTCACGTAAAACATACATCGGCCGGGATCACCATCAATGAGAATGCAGACCCTTCGGTACGTTCGGATTTCAGGACCTTCCTCGACGATCTTGTCCCCGAGGATTACCGGAAATTCTCCCATACCCTTGAGGGAGCGGATGATATGCCTGCCCATCTGAAAGCATCGATCATTGGCCAGAACATTACCATCCCCATTTCAGGCGGACGGCTGAACCTGGGGACCTGGCAGGGCATTTATTTTTGCGAATTCAGGAACCATGGCGGTTCGCGCCGCCTGGTATTAACCGTATACAGCTAATATAACAGGAGAGAAACATGTTAACCGATCAAGACAAATACCAGATCAGGGAAAAAGGAATATCAGAAGAACAGATCAACTGGCAGTTGTCTGTTTTTAAGAAAGGCATCGACCCGGTAAAACTGGACAGGCCCGCTTCGGTGGGTGACGGCATCCTTCGTCCTGACGAAAAAGCGGTCAGGCAATACTTGGCCGTTTTTGAAGAAGCGAATGACGTGAGGAAGATCAAGTTTGTTCCCGCGTCAGGAGCAGCAAGCAGGATGTTCAAAGCCTTGTTTGAATTCATGGACGAGGCCGGTGGTGACGGACAGGACCCCGGGGATGAATTCATCCGCACGTTTTTCAGCAACATCAGGAAGTTCGCTTTTTGTGATAACCTCGAGGAGATCATCGGTTCACAGGGCGGATCGCTTGAAACAATGCTGCAAAAGAAACAGTACAGGGAGATCCTGACCTATTTGCTGACCGGCAAAGGATTGAATTACGGGAACCTTCCCAAGGGACTGCTGCAGTTCCACAAATACGGTTCGGAAAGCAAAACCCCTTTTGAAGAGCACATCGCCGAAGCTGTTGAATATACAAAAAGCCGGAACGGGGAAGTTTCTGTTCATTTTACCGTTTCACCGGAGCACAGGCAGGAATTCATGACGTTACTCAATGCCGTGAAACAGGAGTATGAAGACAAATACAATATTCGGCTGGACATAAGCTTTTCCGTCCAGAAGCCTTCCACCGATACCATGGCAGTTGACAGGCAAAACGATCCGTTCAGGGAGCCTGACGGGAGCATCCTGTTCCGCCCGGGAGGACACGGCGCCCTGATCGGCAACCTCCAGGACCTGGATGCCGATCTTATTTTCATTAAGAACATCGACAATGTGGTGCCTGAAAAATTCCGCGAACCTACCATCCGGTATAAAAAGATCCTTGCCGGCGTGCTCCTGAAGGCACGCGACAGGGTGTTTGAATTTTTGAGAGAACTGGACGATAATCCGCCCGGCCGGGAACGGCTGAAAGAAATGTATGAATATATAACCAATGATCTGCATTATATTCCTGCGCAGCAGATCGATCTCAGCGATACGGAGGCTGCCCGGCAGCGGTTTAAGAGCATCCTTGACAGGCCGTTAAGGGTGTGCGGCGTGGTAAAGAACCTGGGAGAACCCGGAGGAGGTCCGTTCTGGGCCCCGAACAGCCGGGGAGACCTTACGCTGCAGATCGTCGAATCGTCGCAGGTGGATCAGGGCGATGCAAAGCAGGTTGAAACCTTTGGAAACTCCACTCATTTCAATCCGGTCGACCTGGTTTGTGCGACAAAGAACTACCGGGAAGAAAAGTTTTATCTTGCCGACTATATCGACAGCAACACCTGTTTTATCTCGGAGAAATCGAAAGACGGCAGGGACCTCAAGGCCCTGGAGCTTCCGGGACTGTGGAACGGAGCCATGGCCGACTGGCTGACCCTGATGGTAGAGGTACCGGTGGAGACCTTCAACCCGGTAAAAACGGTCAATGACCTGCTCAGGAAAGAACATCAGTAGTGACATGTTACACTTGATATTGAGGAATGAAATTGAAGCTCCCCGCCGAAAGCTTACGCCGGCACTGAGAGATGAGAGGTGAGAGATGAGAGGTGAGAGGTGAGAGGTGAGAGATTGACTATGCCTGAATAGTGTTGACCGTTTTTTGTATTCTTTAATCCTATATGATGGATATGTTGACTTTTTCTTTTTTGGTTACTTTTTTCTTTTTGT
>JASFVU010000153.1:0-6620 GCA_050049665.1 Bacteroidales bacterium
GGAACACCATTGACCTGGCAGATCCCTCCCCTCTTTTTCAGGGAAATGACAAAGAAATGGACAGGTTCATCGAATCTCTCGGCGCAGGGAACACGGGAGGGGTGATCTTTTACGACGTCAATCCGGTATATGATCATCCGAAGACCAACCGGATACAGGAGGGATTAAGCAAATGCAGCCTTGTGGTCTCCATTGCCTCTCAGCTCAACGAAACAACCGAAATGTGCCGGTATGTCTGTCCCGACCATCATTACCTGGAATCGTGGAACGATATGAAGATCAGGAACAATGCTTACTCTCTTTCCCAGCCAGCCATACGTCCCGTCTTTGATACCAGGCAGGGACAGGAAAGCCTGCTGAAATGGACAGGCAATCCGGACTCCTGGCACGATTACGTCCGGGATTTCTGGGAGGAAAACCTGTATCCCCGCAGCAACTCACAGGATTTCTACGATTTCTGGAACAGCTCATTGCGTGACGGTGTATTTGAAGCAAAAGGACCTGCGGAAAAAAGCACAGGGAGATTCAATGCAAACCTGCTGGCACAGGTAAGCAGGAACTACCCCGATAGCGAAGATGCATTCGAGCTGTGCCTGTATGAAAAAGTGAGTATCGGCAGTGGAAAACATGCCAACAACCCATGGCTGCAGGAAATGCCCGATCCGGTCTCCAGGGCCACATGGGACAATTACCTGTGCGTTTCTCCTTCCGATGCAAAATTAAACGGCTGGCAGACGGGAGACCTGATCACCATCGACCATAAAATTACCATTCCCGTACTGATCCAGCCCGGACAAGCCAAAGGCACCGTATCGGCGGCCCTGGGATACGGAAGGAAAAAAGCCGGGAAGGTTGCGGAAGGAACCGGACAGAATCTTGCTGAACTGATAACACTTGCCGACGGAAACAGGATATATGCTTCAAAAATCAGCTCCATAGAAAAAACGGGCGAAGGTTACAGGCTTGCGGTCACCCAGACCCACCATTCCATGGAAGGCCGCGCGATCATAAGAAAAACGTCACTGAAAGATTACCTGAAGGATCCTGCCTCCGGAAATCATCTTCATGAGGAGATTGAAAAAAAACATACGACACTGTATGAAAAACATGAATTCCCCGGACATCACTGGGGAATGGGCATAGATCTTAATAAATGCATCGGTTGCAGTGCATGTCTGATAGCCTGTTCAGCCGAAAACAACGTGCCGGTCGTAGGCAAGAACGAAGTATTGCGTGCCCATGAAATGCACTGGATCAGAATTGACAGGTACTATGAGGGTGATGCAGATAATCCGAAGACCTTGCGGCAACCTGTCATGTGCCAGCATTGTGACAATGCCCCGTGTGAAAATGTGTGCCCGGTGGCAGCAACCAATCACAGCGATGAAGGGATTAATCAAATGGCTTACAACCGGTGTATCGGCACACGGTATTGCAACAACAACTGTCCTTATAAAGTAAGGAGGTTCAACTGGTTTGATTATACTACCGCCGATGCACTGAAAAACAATACCGTGGACCCGGCGGGCATGACCGTGGACCTGAAAAGAATGGTGCTTAACCCCGATGTTACGGTACGGGCAAAAGGAGTTATAGAAAAATGTTCATTTTGCATGCAAAGGATACAGGAAAAAAAGCTTACGGCAAAACTGGAAAGCCGCAGATTAAAGGACGGAGAAATAAAAACCGCCTGTCAGCAGGCATGCCCCGCAGAAGCAATTGTCTTCGGTGATTTGAACGACAAAGAAAGCAAGGTGTCGAAATGGTTTGCCGACCCGCGGAACTATCATTTGCTGGAAGAATTACATACCCTTCCTTCCGTAGGATACCTCACCAGGGTATCGAACAGGGAAGAAGGATAACGAATATAACTGAATTAAACATGTACGTATCTCCGGTCAGAGAGCCACTTATTCAGGGTGATAAAGATTACAAAAAGGTCACAAAAGACATCACCTCTCCCATGCGGAAAAAGCCCGGCATTTTATGGTATGCAGGCATAACATTGTCCTCCGCAGCCATGCTCCTGGGCTTTTATGCCATGTACATGACAGTGTGGAAAGGAATAGGCTTGTGGGGTGTAAATCGTACGATCAGCTGGGGATGGTCCATTACGAACCTGGTATGGTGGATCGGTATCGGGCATGCAGGTACATTTATTTCTGCCATCCTGCTGCTTTTCAGACAAAAATGGCGTACCAGCATAAACCGCTCTGCCGAAGCCATGACGATCTTTGCCGTCATGTGTGCCGGAATATTCCCTTTGATCCATATGGGAAGGCTTCCGCTCGGCTACTTTATTTTTCCTTATCCCAATACAAGGCATTTGTGGGTAAATTTCAATTCCCCGCTGTTATGGGATGTTTTTGCCATTTCAACCTATTTCCTTGTATCATTGCTTTTCTGGTACATGGGCCTGTTACCGGATATCGCTACTATGAGAGATAAGGTAAAGAACAAAATACTCAGGCCCGTCTACCGTTTTCTGAGCTTTGGCTGGACCGGTTCGGCAAGACACTGGTCAAGGCACGAATCCATGAGCCTCATCCTGGCCGGACTGGCGGCGCCGCTTGTGCTTTCGGTTCATTCGATCGTAAGCTTTGATTTTGCGACTTCGGTAATTCCGGGATGGCATACTACCATATTCCCTCCCTATTTTGTTGCAGGAGCCATATTTTCGGGATTTGCCATGGTTCTTACCCTGATGATCGTTGCCCGGAAAACAATGAACCTTACCGATTACATTTCTGTCGGGCACATTGAATCCATGAACAAAATCATTATTGCTACCGGGTCAATAGTAGGTATTGCTTACATAACGGAACTTTTTATGTCCTGGTACTCGGGGGTTATCTATGAACGGTTCACTTTTTATAACAGGGCTCTGGGGCCTTATGCCTGGGCATACTGGATCATGATGACATGCAACGTCATTTCACCCCAACTGCTCTGGATCAGAAAGCTCAGGCGCAACGTACTGTTTACTTTTATCCTTTCCATTTTTATCAACATCGGAATGTGGTTTGAACGGTTTGTCATTGTTGTAACCTCCCTGCACCGTGATTTTCTGCCGTCAAGCTGGTCGATGTATAAACCGACCATCTTTGAGATCAGCATATTTATCGGCACACTTGGCATTTTCTTTACATGTTTTCTTTTATTCATACGCTTTTTCCCGGTAATTGCTATCGCTGAAGTAAAAAATATTCTGAAGAGCTCAAATAAAAACCAGTTGGAAAAACACAAATAATGCTGCACTGATATGAAGCAGGTCCGATACATAAAAGCTCATTTTAAAGATGACGATGATCTCTTAAAGGGGATCAGGTCATTGAAGAAAGACGGCATTGAAATTCTTGATGTGCTGACTCCTTTCCCGGTTCACGGACTCGATAAGATACTGGGGTACCGCCGCTCCCGGATCGCACGGGTAGGATTTATCGGAGGAGCAATAGGATGTGCCTGTGGACTGTGGTTCCAGGTATGGGTATTTACAAAGGACTATCCGCTGAATATTGGTGGAAAACCTTTTCTTGCCCTGCCATCATTTATCCCCGTAACATTTGAGCTGACAGTGTTGTTTGCGGCTTTTGCCATGGTTTTTGCCTTTTTGATCAGGTCGAAGATCGGACCCGGGGCAAAACCGTTCATCCATGACGAAAAGATAACAGACGACCGGTTTGTCGTGCTGGTGGGATGCGATGGCGATCGTTCCGGGGAAAACGTTTCAGCCATCAGCAGCAAACTCAGTAAGGTTGGCGCCCTGGACATAACAACAAAAAAAGACGTTGAATTATCAAAGAATTACTGATGGAACAGAGATTTACTTTTTCATGGAAATTTAAAATCCCTCTGATGATCTTAATCCTTACCGGGATAATCGCTGCCGTGTGTTCGCTGATCTGTTCCCATGACCATGGTTCCCGGTTCTGGGCCAATTTTCTTATGAATGATATCTATTCTGTTTTTATCGCCCTCTGCGGCCTGGTGTTTCTGGCCATTCATTCCCTGGGGATGTCCGGATGGCAGACCGCCATACAGCGAATTCCCGAGGCCATGTCCATGTACCTGCCGGTCGGAGCCATTCTTATGCTGATTGTACTTGCCGGAACCTGGTTCGGATTTCACCACCTGTTTCACTGGATACACCCCGAAGGGGATGAGATCCTTGAGATGAAAAAAGCTTATCTCAACGTGCCGTTCTTTAGCATACGAACGTTCATTTACCTGGGAGGATGGATCCTGTTTGCCTTCCGGTGGAGGAAATTATCCCTGAAACAAGACATTGATCCGGATTTTAAGTATTTCAGGAAAACCAATATCGTTGCCGGTATTTTTATCGTATTTTTCGCTGTTACCAGTTCCATGGCCTCCTGGGACTGGCTTATGTCGCTTGAACCACACTGGTTCAGTACCCTGTACGGATGGTATGTCTTTTCAGGCATGCTTGTCAGCGGAACGGCCGTCATCATCCTTCTGACCATGCTGCTTAAAAAAACAGGATTTATGCCCCATGTTAACAAAGAACACCTGCATGACCTGGGTAAATACCTGTTTGCTTTCAGTATTTTATGGGCTTATCTGTGGTTTTCTCAGTACATGCTCATCTGGTATGGAAACCTGCCCGAAGAAACCGTATACTTTGTTGAAAGACTGGCCAATTTCAAAAACCTGTTCTTCATCAACCTGGGGATCAATTTCATGGTGCCGTTCCTGGTGCTGATGACCAGAAATTCAAAGCGGACGCCGATCATTCTCGTTTTCTCGGCAATTACCGTGCTGGCCGGTCATTGGGTGGATTTTTACCTGCTTGTCATGCCGGGTACCATGGGTGACAATGCCACCATCGGATTTGTTGAGATCGGAATGACACTGGGATTTATCGGATTGTTCCTGTGGGTGGTCCTGAGGTCTATAAGCAGAGCAAATCTTTTGCCTGTCAATCATCCTTATTTAAAGGAAAGTTCGCAATATCATACCCAATATTAAAATGACATTGTATGATCAAAAAACCTGAACATCATTCTTCCTTTCTGTTCTTCATTACAGTGGTTTTTCTGTTGTGGGGGTGTGACCGGGATAATAATCATCCCGGATATACCTATTACCCGGATATGGTCGATTCCCGTGCCTACGAATCTTACTCGGAAAACCCGAATTTCCCCGATAACTCCACGCTTCGCGAACCGGTGGAAGGAACCGTGCCCCGGGGGTATACACCCCTTCCCTACACGAAAGATCCCGAAGACAGGACATTGGCAGGAAAAGAACTGAAGAACCCTTTTGAAGCAGATCAGACGAACGTGGAGCGGGGAAAGGTCCTGTTTGAAAGATTCTGTCTGCAATGTCACGGACCAAAGGGAGACGGGAAAGGGCTTCTTTATACAAGCCAGTTATACCCATTCCCTCCGGCCTCACTTGTTAATGAAAAAGTAAAAGGGATCCCTGACGGAGAAATATTCCATACCATTACCTATGGCTATGGCGTCATGGCCGAACACGGGACCATTATTCCCCCGGAAGACAGATGGAAGATCGTCCTGTATATCAGGCAGGAACTGCAAAAAACCGAATAGCCTCTTCCGGATCTCCGGTTTTTCTGTCAATACTCAGAATATACTTTTGAATGAAATGTTAAAAATATTGCATTCATTAAAGATATTGTTAACTTCGTTATTTCCAGCCATACATAACGCATGGAAGAAATTAAAGTCAATAACCGGATATGGATTGAAAAAGAAGGAAAACCATTTCTCGGTAATGGCCGGATCGCTTTGCTCGAGAGCATCGGACAGCAGGGATCCATTAACAAGGCTGCGAAATCCCTCGGCATGTCTTACAAACGGGCATGGCAACTGATCAATGCCATCAATTCGCTTTCCGATGAACCTATTGTTATCAGAACCACTGGGGGATTTGGCGGAGGAGGGACCAAGCTTACGGAAAAAGGAAAGAAAGTAGTAGTTGAATTCAGGAGGATGGACAAGATGTGCCGGAATCTCCTTTCAAGAGAAATGAAAACGGATTGTTTTTAAACCGGTTATGGAAATACTGATCCGATACTATGGCGTTTTGACCGATGTTACGGCTTGCGAGAGCGAGGTCATAAAGCTGAGTGAGATGGCTACCCTGGACGAACTGAAATCGGAGATCATCAGCAGGTATCCTTCCATAGATGAGTATACAGTGGCCTATTTTACTAACAATCTTAAGCTTGAGGACAGAAACAGTATATCACCCGGAATGGAAATAGACTGCATGCCTCCTTTTTCCGGAGGATAGTGTTTTTTTATTCTTTGATTTGAATGAATATGTTTATCGAAGGCCCCATACCGGCAGCACATATTGAAAAGGCATACGGATCTTCCGAACGAGAAGGCGGAGCCACCATGTTTTTTGTCGGGAAAGTAAGGCCGGACAGATCAAACGGAGCGGTTGTCAACAGGATCGAGTTCACTGCCAACAGGAAAATGGCAGAGAAGATCGCCTCGGAAATACTTGGGTTTTCTGTCAGCGAATTCAACATCCTTCATGCTGAGATCAGGCATAGTATAGGCTCTGTCCCTGCCGGCCAGCCGTGCTTTCTGGTAATTGTGCACAGCAGGCACAGGGCCGGAGGA
>JASFVU010000247.1:0-5257 GCA_050049665.1 Bacteroidales bacterium
GAGACCTGTCGTTTGACTACAACCTGAATAAAGACGTGGATGATATAGCCGAACCCGAAAGCAAGAATTACCGGATAAGGTGGTCACACCGGCAGGATGCCAAAGCAAACCCGACACAGAACTTCTCAGCGAATGTGAATTTTTCTACTTCAAAATATGAACAGTATAACAGTTACAATCCTAACGAATATGTTAACAACCACAAATCGTCGAGTATCAACTATTCCAAGAGCTGGCCCAACGCACCGTTTAACCTTTCCCTGAGTGCAAATGCTTCGCAAAACAGCCAGACCGGTTCAGTGAATATGAATTTACCAAGCGGATCGTTTAATATGAGACAGATCTACCCCTTTCGGAGCAAGAGCGGATCCGGTAAATACAAATGGTACGAGAACGTAAATTTTAAGTATGATTTAAGTTTTGATAATCAGATATTTACGTATGATTCAATCCTTTTTTCACAGGAAACCCTGGATACGATGAAGTATGGATTCAGACACAATATACCTCTTTCGGTTAATTTTAAGATAGGAAAGCTGATCACGATCACACCAAGCATGACATACACGGGATTTATCAATTCAGGACGAACAGTGATGGATAGTGTGGTCCTTGATAATGAAAACAGCCGTATCAGGGAATATTCACATCATGTCAAGGAACCGGTTTATGCCCAGGCAATCAATCCGAGTATTGGTATTTCGATAGCGCCAAAATTTTACGGAATGTTTCTTTCCACAAAGGAAAATTCCTATGTTGAAGCGGTAAGGCATGTGATATCTCCCTCGGCAGGTTTTTCTTTTGTTCCCGATATGAAAAAAATCAACAGAAATTATTACGATTCGTTGTATTACATCAACGAACAGGGAGACAGGGAATATCACAGGTTATTTAATCCTTTTCAGGGTGAAGTAAATTCCAGTCCTCCGTCCAGTTCCGGAAGATCGGGATCGTTGTCACTGGCTTTGAACAATAACCTTGAAATGAAGCTAAGGCCTAAAAGTGACACATCCGATGAGGCAAGGAAAGTTGTCCTGATCGATAACTTAAGATTTTCAACCGGCTACTCGCCATGGGCAGAAAGTTTCAAATGGCAGGATGTTTCCATGAGCGCTAACACAAGGCTCTTTAATCAGAAATTGAATATCCAGCTGACCGGTAATTTCAGTCCCTATGCATATATGCTTGATTCACTGGGAAGAAGAGAGGAAGTATTTTACTACAAAACCCAGAATGGAATAAATTTCCTCCGGCCGACCAGGTTTTCTTTGTCAACGGGGTTCTCGCTTAAATCCAAGGCCGGAGAACAAGATGGGAAAGGAGAAGAAGGCCAGGATGAAGCGGGAACAGGATATGCCGGGGATTTTGAGGAATATGAAATGGATTTTACCCCTTCGGGTTATTCGGGACAGTACGTGGATTTTTCCATCCCCTGGTCATTTACCGTTAATTATTCATGGTCATGGTCAAGGCCAGCAAAAGTTACTTCAAGGTCAAATTCCGTGAATTTAAGAGGTGACTTCAGTTTAACCCCGAAATGGAAGATCAGTGCGATGACCGGCTATGACATAGAGGCAAAGAAGATAACCTCAACCAAACTGAATATCCATCGTGACCTGCATTGCTGGCAAATGACTTTCTCTGTTATTCCTTTCGGAAGGCATGCCAGCTATTCTTTTACCATTCAGGCAAAAGCCAGCCTGTTGCGTGATCTGAAATACGAGAAAAAGCCCAATTATTACGACAATTTTTAACATGGCATCAGATGAAGAAAATAATCCGTTCCTCACATGCACCCGAAGCCATAGGGCCCTATAGTCAGGCCGTTGAAAATAACGGAATGCTGTTTGTCAGCGGCCAGATCCCTCTTGATGCGGACGGTAACCTGACTGGGAAGACCATAGATGAGCAGACAACCCGGGTATTGAAAAACCTCCTTGGTATATTAACGGATGCAGGGTATTCATTGAAGGATGTGGTCAGGACAACCTGCTACCTGTCCGATATGGACCTGTTCGGGGAAATGAACAAAGTGTATGCTGAATTTTTCCGGAATGATCCTCCTGCCAGGGCAACGGTTGAAGTTTCACGACTACCGAAAAATGTCCTCATTGAAATAGAAGCCATTGCCGCTAAGCAGGAATAACCATTGCCTGTTAAAAGCAAAAGCCCGGTATTTGCCGGGCTTTCTGGTATTCTGTTTCATCAATAACTTATTCAGCTACTATCTCAAACGGCACTTCTATCTGCACTTCTTTATGAAGTCTTACATTGGCCGTATACTTACCAACCTCTTTGATCAGTTCTTCTTTTATTGAAATGATCTTTCTGTCAATGCCGAATCCTTTTTCTTTCAAAGATTCAGCGATCTGGATGGTATTCACGGAACCGAATATTTTTCCCTTTGAACTTGCTTTGGCGCCTATGGTCAATGTCACGTCCTTCAGTTTGTCGGCAATGGCCTGTGCTTCCTCCTTGATCTTTTCTTCTTTGTGAGCCCTTTGCCTGAGAATTTCCTCATGGACTTTTTTTGCACCTGCGGTAGCATTTACAGCCATGCCTTTTGGAATAAGATAATTACGGGCATAACCATCCTTTACGGTAATTATATCGTCTTTAAACCCTAAATTCTGTATGTCTTGTTTCAGTATGATTTCCATTTCCGTGAATTTATTATTTCAACATATCAGCCACATATGGCAGCAAAGCAAGATGACGTGCACGCTTAACAGCCGTAGATACTTTTCTCTGGAATTTTAAAGAAGTACCTGTAATTCTCCTGGGTAATATTTTACCCTGTTCATTCAGAAATTTTTTAAGGAATTCAGGGTCTTTATAATCAACGTACTTAATTCTGTTCTTCAGAAACCTGCAATACTTTTTCTTTTTGGTTTCTATGGTCGGCGGTGTTAAATACCTTATCTCAGATTGATTTTGCTGTGTACTCATGATTTATCCTCCACTGTTTCTTGTTTTTTACTGCGTTTTTTTTCTGCATACTCAATAGCATATCTCTCCATTTTAAACGTAAGGAATCGCAGGATCCTTTCGTCACGCCTGTATTCTGTCTCCAGTTTGGATATAAATGCACCTTCGCAGGCAAATTCAATCAAATAATAAAAACCGGTTGATTTTTTCTGAATCGGGTAAGCAAGTTTTTTAAGCCCCCAGTTTTCCTCGTGCACAATTTCACCACCATTCCTGGTAATCAGATTTTTGTACTTATCAACCGCTTCCTTCATCTGAGTTTCAGACAAAACGGGAGTTGCTATGAAAACGGTTTCGTATCTGTTCTTCATTTTGTTAATTGTTATTAAATACGTGTCAATTTTTAACGAAGCGCAAAAATATTACTTTTTTTCTTCTATTCAAACAAATAGCCCGATTTCTGCATCGGTATATGCACAACCGTCTTACTACCTGATACCACTAACGTGGTAAGGTATAAGTCACTTTAAAATTCCGGCGGAATTTAAACCTTTGCCCAGTTTTCACCTTTCTTGATCCTGCTGATCTGCATTTCGGAAACACCGAAGGTTCTTGCCAGAACAGCTCCCGTAACACCTAAAGCAAGCTGGTGTCTAATAATACGTACATCAGACGCTTTCAATTTGGACGAGACCTTTCTGTCCGGTAAGTTGTAGTTCTCTCCGAGAAAATTTGACCAGCCCTGCCAGTCATTTTTGTAAAACTGGTCCGGACGGGCAGGCAGATTCGAAGGCTTGGAAGTCCACGTACGGTACTCAATGGAGTTCTTTATCCCGCGCCTTTTGCAAAGTGCCGAGGCTTCGGCATAAGTAAGATATGATTTCTCATTATACTTTGCCGGCTTACCGAAAAAATCGGGCCAGCCTTTCCAGACATTTTTCTTCTTAAAATATTCGTCTGGTTTTCTGGGATAATTTTTCGGCAGATATTCTCCGCTCTTTTTGTAAGCATCAAATTTCCGCGATGAATTGACTCCTTTCGGAACAAGGTTTTCCTGTGCCCAGGTTTTTGCTAGTTTATATGACCATCTTATAACGTTGTCATATGAATCTATCTTCATACGATCAGATTTAGGTTTAAGTTAGTAATTAATTTATAATATACTTATAACAAACATCCTTTGTGTCTGGATGTTAAACTAATATTAAAATAAGGTTTGGTTAATGCAAAATTAATATTATTTCTCTAATTCCTGTTAAGGATTTTAATTTATTATAACGGTACTGTTATAAATATATTGTTCCGTTTATTAAATAAATTTCAGCTTCGGCATAAGCAAAGGGTTTTCATTCGCATAACGTGTGCTTCTAAAGGACTGAACACTTTTAATGAGTTATCAACAATCCTGAGCTGTGCCGGTTATATTAAGTATATTTGCGGAAGCGAAATAACATGAGTGAATTTGTAGTATCAGCGAGAAAATACCGGCCCGATACATTTGGATCTGTTATCGGACAGACAACCATTACACATACCCTGAAAAATGCCATCAGATCAAAATCCCTGGCGCAGGCCTATTTGTTTTGTGGTCCCCGGGGTGTTGGTAAAACAACCTGCGCAAGAATTTTCGCAAAAACCATCAATTGCAGGAATTTGAGCAGCGATACGGAAGCTTGTAACGAATGTGAATCCTGCAAATCCTTCAGCCAGAATCGCTCTTTTAATATCCATGAACTGGATGCGGCCTCCAACAATTCCGTAGATGATATACGAAACCTGATTGAACAGGTGCGGATACCTCCCCAGGTAAGTGCATACAGTGTGTACATCATTGATGAGATCCATATGTTGTCCCAGGCTGCTTTCAATGCATTTTTAAAGACACTCGAAGAACCACCTAAACATGCTGTTTTTATTTTAGCTACAACAGAAAAGCATAAAATTATTCCAACCATACTTTCCCGTTGCCAGATCTTTGATTTTAACAGGATCAGGATCAATGATATTGTTGATTACCTCAAACATATATCCGAAAAAGAGAATGTGACATTTGAAGAAGAGGCACTGAATGTCATTGCTCAGAAAGCCGACGGAGCCATGAGGGACGCGCTCTCTGTTTTTGACCAGCTGGTGAGTTTTTCGAACAAAAACATTACCTATAAAGGCGTTATCGAAACCCTGAATATTCTTGATTATGAATATTACTTCCGCCTCACGGGATATTTTCTTAAAGGAGATTACAAAAATTCTCTTATTCTCTTTGATGAGGTACTGGAAAAGGGATTCGACCCGCAGAATTTCATTGCCGGTTTAAACAGGCATTTCAGAG
>JASFVU010000154.1:0-6591 GCA_050049665.1 Bacteroidales bacterium
TTAAGGCAGTATTGTTTTCCTCCATAACAAGCTTTTCTGCAAGGTATTTGCTTTTGCAATACATATTCGGGTGTTTTTTAGGGTAAGCGATATTTTCGTCTATATCCACAAGGGGTTTCCCGCTTATTACCGTATCAAGAGAACTTGTATATACAAGCCATTGCACATTGTTTTCTTTGCATGCATTAACGACATTTACGGTTCCCGTATAATTAACCCGGTATACTTCTTTTTCCGATTTTGTTCCCCAATCAACGATGGCAGCAGTGTGGATCACAAGATCAATTTCCCGGCAGGCTTTGGTTATATCGGAGTAATTGCAAATGTTCCCTTTGACGGAACGGATACGCTTATCCCCGTTCCCTTCATATTTGTTAATGTCCAGGATCCTTATTTCTGCAGGATTCAACAGACAGGAAGCATCCGATAGTTCATCAATAATGGCTTTTCCCAGGAACCCGGCTCCTCCCGTGACCAGAATAGTTAATTTCGTTTTATTTTCTTTTGCTTTAACCATGGTATTTTTATAAAATAGCGCAAAATATAAATTAAAATGCATATACAGGCATGAATAAGGAAATTTACCTGGTAAGTGGAAAACAGGATGAAAGTTTTCGGATCTTCAGGACCAGGATTTTTGATATTGCTTCAGAATTCACCAAACTATTTCAGCCTGCGGCATTAAAATTTACTATTACCGAAGAAGTTCCACCCCGGTTTTCCGTTATCCCTTTCATGAACAGAAAAATGGCGGCCATATCGGTTTACAGGGAAAATGAGGGTCCGGTTGAATCGCTGAAGACGATAGAAGGATTTTACGGTGCCTATAAAGTAAAGCAAGCCTTACCCGTATCCTACATAAAAGACTGGCAAGACGGTGAACGGACGCCGGGAGCCTGCCTTCTTACTTTGTTTTCAAAGAAAAAAAACATTGATTACGATACTTTTATTGAACGATGGCATAATGGGCACACCTCACTTTCATTACGCATCCATCCCTTGTGGAACTATGTTCGTAATGTTGTTTACGAACAGATCTCCGGTCATCGGGTCTGTTTTGACGGGATTGTGGAAGAACAGGTCAGAAATGCTGCCGAATTGTTAAACCCTTTTAAATTTTTCGGGAATCCTCTTATCATTATACCCAGAATGATCACTGTATACCTCGATACAAAATCATTTATTGATTATAAAAGTATGGAAACTTATCTTGTTAATGAATATCACATGATCAGCTAAAGGAGAACATATTTTCAGCCGTTTTTTAACCGGCAGACTTAACTATTTGAGTTTTGGTTTCAGTAGTCACAAAAAATGAAATACACTATATAATCAGGTAAAATTTAAATTATGGAAAACCCGGGAATAATTCGTAAACCACGCATACAGGTTGTTGATGCCTTAAGAGGCTTTGCTTTGTTTGGTATTTTGATGTTACACGCCATCGAACATTTTGAACTGTACAGGTTCCCGGAAACAGAAAGCAGTTTTTTATCCTGGACCGACCCTGCCATATTCAAGGCAATGTTTTTTCTTTTTGGCGGAAAAGCCTATTCGATGTTCTCCATCATGTTTGGCTTTAGTTTTTTCATTCAAATGGAGAACCATGCAAAAAGAGGAATTGATTTTCGGATGAGGTTTTTATGGCGGCTGGCAATATTGTTTGTTATCGGATATTTGCATTCCCTGATGTATCAGGGTGATGTTCTGACGGTTTTTGCCATACTGGGATTGCCACTGGTTTTAATGTACAGGCTGAAAAATAAAATGCTTATCTGGATCACTGTCTTGTTGCTGGTACAGATCCCTACTCTGGTTAACATTGTTCATTCGGCCGTTGACCCGGGGTTTGTCCATCATCAGGACTGGAGCATTTTTGATAAGTCATTCGAGACATTTGCCACAGGTTCTTTTTCTGAAGTCATCAGGTTCAACAGCCATATGGGTCACCTGGCAAAATGGACATTTATGTACAATACAGGACGATATCTTCAAATGATAGGTTTGTTTATCATAGGACTTTTGCTCGGAAGGTATCGTTTTTTTGAGGACATTGAAAATAAACGGAAACTCATTGTGCGAATTTGTATTACCAGTATTGTCGGTTTTTCCGTCCTGTACATGATAAAGGTGTTGATACCTGAGTTTTCGTTTGATAAGACACTCCGCGATCTGATCATATCCCTGATGTCATCCTGGTCGAATTTGTTTTTTACCGCTTTCCTTATGTCCGCATTTATTTTATTGTATATCCGGTCGGGGAATAAGCATAGATTTGATCTGTTGACATTCTACGGGAGAATGAGTTTGTCAAGTTATGTGCTGCAACCTCTCATTGGCGTCCTGTTTTTTTACGGTTATGGGTTTGGAATGTACCGGTACCTGGGAGTAACTCTCAGTTTATGCTATGGTATACTCTTTTTTGTGTTCCAGCTTCAGTTTTGTAAATATTGGTTCAGGTTTTTTTACTACGGGCCTTTGGAATGGATATGGAGAGCTGTAACGTTTTTCGATTTCGGGATCCCTATGAGGAAACAGGTGTCTGACAAAGCCAGGTAGAGAAGAAATGATCTTACAGATTGTCCCTGAAAACAAATCCGTGGTTTTTCAGGAGTTTTTCGGATTTTTCCCAGAGTTTCCTTCCGTTAGTTTTATTTACGGCTTTGTGATCCATCTCTTTCCTGCTCATCAGGAAAAGATAATCAATTGCCTTTCCTTCAACCTCTCCGGAACATGCAAAATACAGTACCGGTTTAACGGCCTTTTCCGGTGACCGGAAAAATAATCTGAAGGTGATCCTGAGCAGGGGCTTAAAGACGTTTGGTGCTTCTCTGGCTATATTGGTGTTTACGGGTCCCGGGCACAAAGCAAATACGGAGCATCGGGTATTGCTATCGGTATTAAGCCGGCGGGAAAGTTCATTGGCAAAAGTCGTCATCAGGAGTTTATAGTACCCATAAAGTTCAACGGTTTTTGCCATTGAATATTCTTTGTATTTTCCAAACCCTTGCCAGTCGAAAACTTTGGGATTTCTGTGACTTTCCGATGATACGAAAATAATCCTGGGGATGACGGATTTTTCTGTATTTAATAATTTAGTCTCAATAAGCAACCGGACCAATAAGTATTTTGCCAGGTAATTCACCATGAACATTTCTTCAATCCCCTGGCTGGTCTTCCTGCTTTTTGCAGGTACAACGGCAGCATTACAAATGATGACATCAAATCTTACGGATATTTTCTTTAACTCATTAAGGAGATTGCTGATCGAATCCATGTCCGAAAGATCGACGTATAGCATTTCCACATTTTTATTTCCGGATAACTCTTTTACTTTTTCTCCCTTTTCAGGCATTCCGCTTCTGCAGGCCATCCAGACCCGGGCACCTCTTTGTGCAAGTTGAACAGCTGCTTCAAATCCAAGACCTGAACTGGCACCTGTAATTAACACATTCTTCCCGTTAAGTTTTTCACCCCTGTTAAGGGATACCGTATTTTCCTGTTTCCGAAACAGATCCGTAATGCCGCTTATTGTTGCTGTAAGCGGGTTCGAATACCTTTCTTTATGCACTTCAGCCATTTACTTTTGTTTTCAATTGTTGAACAAAGTCTTCATATTCCGAGACGAACTTCAATAAGTTATCCGATCTCAATCCGAATTCCTCTAATCCGTAGATATGAACACCATATTTGTTGGGGCCGTTAAGTTTATTTGCAGAAAGGAATTTCTTTTGCAGTTCATTTGAAACCTGATCGTTCTCACCATAAATCCGATACAAAGTTTCCATGGGATCCTGGATCAGATCGCTATAAAATACATCGGTAAATTTTGTATCCGGATTTGATTTTCTGAAATCAACACCTTTTGAAAGCATATATTTTGTTTTTCTCACCCAATGTTTTGCCACCTTTTCCAATGTTACGCTGCTGCTGAAAATTGTCTGGCTGTGTGCTACCATACTCAGAAAGGAAGGAAGGCTTTCACAGATATTCCGGTGTGTCCAGATGAAGTGAACGTCGCCATAATATTTTTTTACCAGATCGAGAAACTCCATGTGATGAGGTGTTTTCAATACCCATGTTTTGGCAGGTCGCTGCCATTGCAGCAGTTTAAGCAGCCTGACACCATATTCATATGCATACGACTGGTCGGTATGTTCAAGCCATGAAGCATACGACGGCACATGCATGGTCGCTTCGGGAGTTGTACTCAGGAAGGTTGAGTCCAGCAGAAGAATATCCTCTTCAGGTGCTTCATATTCCACAGGATGGATGGAGAAAAATCCGGGAGCCATCAGGCGCAATGCTTTTTCGCTCAGATGTGCCATTTTCATTCTTTTTTCCGTTTCTGCCGGATCATCCGTGAGAGGCACCGGGTTGATCGCCTCCCAACTCAATAAAGTGCGATTTTCAGGATCGGCAGCTAACAAGCGATGCAATTTCGTAGTTCCCGTGCGTTGAAGTCCGCATATTAACCTGACAGGATACAGATCCTGCCGGAGAATTTCAGGGTGTTTTCCGAACCAGTATTCAGCTCTGAGACGTATGGACAGCAGACTTGTCAGTCTTTTCTGTGTGATGAACCTTCCTACGGGGTGAAGGTCCGCTTCATGATTGACAGAGTCCAGAAGTCTTTCCAAAGGTTCTTCCCAAAAGTCCGTGCCAAATGAATGCAACCCGGTTTGTTTCCGGGCAAGCTTTATCAAATGGTCTTTTTTGAGTTTAACTTCTGCCCCTAACGGGTACAGACTTTTCCAGGACTTGTTAATAAAATTCAACCAAAAAGGCTTTTTGTGGTAATGTTCTGATGAGACGGTTCTTTGTTTATTCATCCTTTGCAATATCTGGGATCTTTACTACTTTGCATTCCGGTTCGGCAGTGTCAGCATCATTTTTCAGCCGGTACCATCTCAGGCACATGGTTCCCTCACGGTGCCCGCAGGTATCTATCCAGTTAGTGAATCCGTGAATTCTGTGTGACACGGTTATTTTTACGCTGCCATCTTTGCCGGTAACTGCGTTATGTTTGTTTATCAGCACAGGGAAATACCTGTAATCCAGTGATTCCATCCAGTAATTGTTCAACTGGAAATTCCATGTATCACAATCGGGAGGAGTGAATTCAATAACCAGGGCTTCATCTTCTTCAAGCTTCCAGTAACTATGATGATAAACAATGTTTGCATCTCCGCCTGCTGCATTTGAGGTTTCCGGATCGAATACCGGAAGTCTGTTGGGATGTTTTTTAAACCCTTTGGCCCATCTTGCAAATAGCATTGGAGCGCCGGCAACAAATAATGCCGCAGTTTCAAGTCCCTTGTCAATTTTTTCCGGTGTTACGGGATCCGGGGCATTTTGTCCGTTCAGGTTTTCAATAGTCAGATCAGCCGGCTTTTCGTTTTTCCTGTCTGAGAATGTTTGCCTTACCATCAGCAGGCTTGTTTCCTCTTCCATTCTCAGCCAGTTTTCACCTTTTTTTGTCTTGCTTAAGATGATCTCAAAGCTTCCGTCCCTGCCAATTTTCAGGTCTTTATCTTCGAGCACGCCACAAGGCGACAGTCCTCCCGTGGTACCATAATTCCCGTTTTGAGTGAAGAAACCCAGGTAATCGATCGTATTTCTTTTTCCTGTGATGCGGTATTCGTAATTTCCGTTTATCTGGGCATTCTGATAGTAGTTATCGGGATTGTCGGCTCCCAGCTTTACCGTTTCGTGGACCATTCTTCTCAGTTCCGGGAATTCGGGATTGTTGTATTCAACGTAGGCTTCGAGTGCCGCCCTGGTCAGTCGCGACAGGTAACGCACACCTTCAGCCTGCTGGAAGGGATCCCCGGGTGCTTCAGGATACAGCAGGGCTGCACCGGCAGATTTCAGGCGTTCACAAAAATCTTCCCACGTCCTGCCTGTGACAATTCTTTCAGAATGAATATCGGCCATTGTCTTTCCGGTGATCCTTAACCGGAGCAGACGAAAAAATTTGAAAAACTTCAGAATGGCAAAAAGTATTTTTCCCATGACATTATCTGCATTTAAGAAATGCAATATTAAGCAATGTGATCACTATTTAACAAAAGTAATCTTAAGTATGAATTTACAGAACCTGTTTTTTGAACGATGAGGCCGGCATTAAATAAAATGTGGACCGGAATGCCAAAGACATCCTGATACCTGATGAAAACAGGAATTATTTTCCGCAGTAGTTGTCCTTCAGGTACGTTGCAAGTTTCTGCAGATCTGCATTGAATCTCCTGATCCCTTCTGCCAGTTTTTCCGTAGCCATAGCATTTTCATTCAGCATCCAGCGGAATGTTTTTTCATCCAGACTTATTTTTTCAGGATCAGGATTCTTAGCAGATCCGGGATCCAACTTGCGGGTGAGCTCTCCCTGTTTGCTGCTTAGTTCATCAAGCAGTTTCGGTGAAATGGTAAGCAGGTCGCAGCCGGCCAGTTCAATGATCTCATCCGTATTGCGGAAGCTTGCTCCCATGACTTCCGTTTTGTACCCGAACTTTTTGTAGTAGTTGTAGATCCGGGTCACGGATCTTACTCCCGGATCTTCGGTAGCAGGAATGTTATCGACTCCCTGTTTTG
>JASFVU010000155.1:0-6578 GCA_050049665.1 Bacteroidales bacterium
AAGCACACGTTCGAAAGCAATTCCCGTGATGTGGATAGCTTTTTTTATCAGGGCAATTTCCGTTTCCGATTTGATCAGGCGTAATTCCTGCATAACCAGGGCTGATCGTTCAAACCGGTGCAACGGGTATTTGTTTTTTATTTTGTTTGCCATATCGGCATCACGTGATGCTACTTCGGGGTTGAATTTCGGCAGTTCGGGCACATTCATATAAATGTATTCCGCATTGCCGGTCAGGGAATGGAATACACTTTCAAAATCATCGGTGAGTTTGATGGTTGCTATGCCTGAAACGGCACTTGCCTCGTCAGGGGTAAGTTTGTGTCCTTCCCAGACCTCCAACAGTTTGTTGCTTCGCAGAATAAAGAGGACTTCCTTTGTTTCCTTTGGTGCATCCGGGGCGATCAGCAAAATCGATTTTTCCTGTTCAATGCCCGTAAGGTAAAAGAAATCTGAGTTTTGCCTGTAAGGGTGGTACTGGTCTCCGTTTCTCGGCATCTGGTAATTGGCAAAAAAAACGGCGATGGAACCCGGTTTCAGTTTTTTCGAAAGTTTCTTTCTGTTAGCAGCAAAAAAGTTTTTGCCGATCGGTTCGTATCTCATTTCAGACAAATTTTTTAAGAATAAGTGAAATTAGTCAATGATGACGGAAATCATAACTATTTAACATAATCATTTAATAGTTTTACCTTATAAATTGGGTATATTTGGGTGTAGTCCAATCGATCAAATCATTCTTTAGTGTTGTAACAAATTTCCTGACCAATGAGCAATATTTTCAGTTCATCCATAGGCAAAAAACTTTTGATGGCCCTTGCTGGACTTTTTCTTATTGTATTTCTGATCGTGCATCTGGGGATCAACCTCCTTGTTTTGCTGGATTCTCCCGAAGCCTTTAACCGGGCAGCTCATTTCATGGGGACGAATGTGATTATAAAAATAATGGAAGTTGTTTTGTTCGGAGGGTTCCTTCTTCACATGATATATGCCAGTATTGTTTCCCTTCAGAACTGGATTGCACGGCCAAAAGGATATAACAAAAAAAACTACTCACAAACATCGATATTCTCAAAGTACATGGTACATACTGCGGTGATCCTGACAATTTTCCTTGTATTGCACCTGCTCGATTTTTATATCAAAGCCAAGTTTTATGGCGATGTCGGTGAAGTTGAATACGGAGGGAAAACCATGCATGATCTGGCATCCCTTGTAATTGCCCGTTTTCAGATTCCCTGGGTTGTATGGGTATATCTTGTTGCCTTGCTCGGACTGGGATTTCATCTCCACCACGGATTTCAGTCGGCTTTTCAAACATTCGGGATCAATCATCCTGTATATACACCGGCAATTAAAAAAGCCGGGATTATTTACACGATAGTGATTACGGTAGGATTTATGAGTATTCCTGTGCTTATTTATTATTTAAAGTAGAAATGTAACGCAGAATTGATATGGCAATTCCAGACTCGAAAATACCGGAAGGATCTTTGGCAGAAAAATGGTCGAACTATAAAGCCAGTCAAAAATTAGTAAACCCTGCCAACAAAAGAAGGCTGGATATCATTGTGGTAGGGACCGGTCTGGCAGGAGCCTCTGCATCGGCAAGCCTTGGAGAACTGGGATTCAATGTAAAGACTTTCTGTTATCAGGATAGTCCTCGAAGGGCACACAGCATTGCTGCCCAGGGAGGGATCAATGCCGCAAAGAACTACCAGAATGACGGTGACAGCATTTACAGGCTTTTTTATGATACGATAAAAGGCGGAGACTACCGTTCCAGGGAGGCCAATGTATACAGGCTGGCAGAGGTCAGCAATCAGATCATTGACCAGTGTGTGGCCCAGGGGGTCCCTTTTGCAAGAGAATACGGCGGGTTACTTGATAACCGCTCTTTTGGAGGAGCTCTGGTATCTCGTACTTTTTATGCCCGTGGTCAGACCGGACAACAGCTGTTGCTTGGGGCTTACGGTGCCCTGATGAGACAGGTCGCCAAAGGTTCTGTTAAGCTATACCCGCGCCATGAAATGCTAGATGTAGTGATCATTGACGGGAAAGCAAGAGGCATTATTACACGGAATCTTATCTCAGGGAAAATTGAGCGTCATTTTGCTCATAGTGTTGTCATTGGAAGCGGAGGTTACGGAAATGCCTTTTTTCTGTCGACCAATGCCATGGGATCAAACGGAAGTGCGATATGGCAGATCTACAAAAAGGGAGCCTTCTTCGCCAATCCTTCATTTGTACAGATCCACCCGACCTGCATTCCGGTACACGGGAATTACCAGTCGAAGCTCACCCTGATGAGTGAAAGCCTTCGTAACGACGGACGAATCTGGGTACCGAAAAAGAAGGAGGATGCTATTGCCATAAGAGAAAAGAGATTGAAGCCCACGGATCTGAAAGAAGAAGATCGTGACTATTACCTTGAGAGAAGGTATCCGGCGTTTGGGAACCTTGTTCCCCGCGACGTAGCTTCAAGAGCGGCAAAGGAACGTTGTGATGCAGGGTATGGTGTCGGATCGGGACTGGCGGTATACCTTGATTTTGAAGATGCCATCAGGCGTTTGGGGGAAAAGGTGGTTGAACAGCGTTATGGCAATTTGTTCCAGATGTACGAAAAAATTAACGATGAAAATCCTTATAAGACTCCGATGATGATCTATCCGGCCATTCATTATACGATGGGAGGCATATGGGTGGATTATGAGCTGATGACAACCATTCCGGGCCTGTTTGCCATTGGAGAGGCAAATTTTTCCGATCATGGGGCCAACAGGCTTGGAGCCTCTGCATTAATGCAGGGGTTGGCCGACGGGTATTTCATTCTTCCCTATACCATTCAGAATTACCTGGCCGACGAAATTCTGACACCCAGAATGAGTACTGATCTGCCGGAATTTGCCGAGGCAGAAGGATCCATTCATGAACGAATCGATAAGCTGATGAATATCCGGGGAGATGAGACCGTCGATGAATTTCACAGAAGGTTCGGATTAAAGCTGTGGGATTCTGTTGGAATGGCAAGAAACAAGAAAGATCTCGAAAAGGCTGTTGACGATTTTAAGGAAATGCGCGAAGAATACTGGAAGAGAATACGGATCCCGGGCGATAAGAACGAACTGAACCCGGAACTGGAAAAAGCCGGAAGGGTAGCCGATTTCATTGAGATCGGGGAACTCATGGCCCGTGATGCCTTGCATCGTGAAGAATCATGCGGAGGTCATTTTCGCGAGGAATACCAGACCAACGAAGGAGAAGCGCTGAGAAACGATAAGGAATATATGCATGTGGCCGCGTGGGAATACAAAGGTCCCGGCAAAGCGCCTGCCTTGCATAAGGAACCGTTGGATTACCGGGAAATTAAAGTACAGACGAGAAATTATAAAAAATAAACTGAACAACAGAAGATGGATTTTTTGCTGAAAATATGGCGACAGGAAAATGCTTCTGCAAAAGGAAGATTTCAGGACTATAAAGTAACCAATATATCGGCTGATGCCTCTTTTCTCGAAATGCTTGATATATTGAATCAGCAATTGATAGATAAATTTGAGATGCCTGTCTGTTTTGATCATGATTGCAGGGAAGGTATCTGTGGTGCCTGCGGATTATACATCAACGGCCGGCCTCATGGGCCCGATGACGCGATTACAACCTGTCAGCTTCATATGCGTAAATTTAAGGACGGAGACACCATTGTTATAGAACCCTGGAGAGCAAAGCCTTTTCCGGTAATAAAAGACCTGGTGGTAGACAGGTCGGCTTTTGATAAGATCATGGAAGCAGGGGGCTATATTTCCGTTAATACGGGAGGAGTACCCAATGCCAACACCATACCCGTTCCTAAGAAAAATGCGGATATTGCTATGGACGCTGCTTCATGCATTGGTTGCGGGGCTTGTGTGGCAGCATGTAAAAATGCTTCGGCCATGCTGTTTGTTTCGGCAAAAGTGTCACAGTTTGCCATGTTGCCCCAGGGCCGGACCGAAGCAAACGAGAGAGTAAAGAAGATGGTAGCTAAAATGGATGAACTTGGCTTCGGGAATTGTACCAATACAGGCGCCTGTGAGGCAGAATGCCCGAAAGAAATTTCATTGACGCACATCGCCAGAATGAACAGGGAATATTATGCCGCTAAACTATTGTGATACGGATAATGGGTCAGGATACCATCGGGACCATTTTGATCTGTAATCCGGTTTCAATTTCAAAATCCTCAACTTCATCTTTTACGTCAGGATCATCTTCTTCATAATACCAGTTTATTTCAACCTTATTTCCTGCCTCCTGCGATTTTTTCAAAATGTCCAGCATATCCAGCAGCAATCTGGAAGAGTTGGTGTTGAAATAGGTCAGTCTCAGATTTAACGTTATTGCTTTGTTTTTTTCAAGAGTATATTCTTTCAACCAGTTTAACAAGGGCGTATAAAACTTATAGGCTTCTTCCATATAAGATTCACCTGCCAGTTCACAAATACCGGTGTCTGCGTTAAAGTTTACTTCAGGGTAATAAGGGGAATCCGGTACTGCATCAATAATTAGATTTTTCATGATTTATTGTTTTTAACATTTATCTACTTTGGCTGTTATTGTAAAAAATGAGTGATTCTCGTCAATTGATTCAATGGCCATGTCAAGTTCATTTCCTGTTATCAGGCCCATCTGAATGAGGCCGATATGAGCCCCGATATCGCGTTTTCCCGCCTGACTCCTGGTAATTCTTTTTAATTCTCTTAATTCATCTTCATTTAAAGAATTGATCTCTTTACAGTTTTTTTTAAGTATCGGGCCGTGCTCCTTTAGAATAAAATTTCCTGTTGATATGGCAAAATAATCATTTTTTTCATCAATTTTAAACCACCCTATTCCCGAACCGAATGTTTTGTTATTGTCATGTTGCCGGGCTGAATAATAGGAAACATTCTGGGCAAGTTCAATAAACACTTTGTATATTTTTCCTGTTGTCTGGGGAGTTGTCCGAATGCATTTTTTTGCATAGTTGCTGGCAAACGAGACAAGGTCAATGTCTATCGGTCCGTGGTAACTCAGGATATTTTCTTCCGGAAGGTCAAACTGCAACATCATCAGGTAATTTTTAGGCCGGCAAGTGTGATATCATCACGTTGGTCTTCATTCTGCATATACTCTTTAAGCCTTTGTTCAAGAATATTTTTTTGTTCGTCAGGGTTCAGCTTCGCACAATCAACCAGCGCTTCTTCAAGCCGCACTCTGCCAAATTTTTTTCTTTCCGGACTGTTCTGATCAATGATCCCGTCCGAAAAAAGGTAGATCATATCACCTTTTTCCAGTTCAATATCATAATTTGTAAATGAGGCCTCGCGCTTCGAAAGACTGTATCCTCCGATTGACTTTCTGTCACCCCGGTGACTTATCAGCCTGTTTTCCTTGTTCTTTATCACGTATAGGGGCCTTTTTGCACCTGAAAATGTCAATTTATGTTTTTTCCCTGGAGCTATTTCAAACTTACACAAAGCCAGATCCATTCCGTCGTTGTTATCGGTCTCTTCCTGTCTTAATGCACTTCGGATCATCATGTTCATCAGGCCAAGGATCTCAGCGGGTGAACTGATCATTTTCTCATTGACGATCTCATCGAGCAGCCGGCTTCCGATCATGGACATAAATGCACCGGGAACACCATGGCCCGTACAGTCAACAATAGCAAAATAAACAACCGTTTTTTGTTTGTTCTCCTGTGAGGAGATCCAATAGAAATCACCCGAAACGATGTCTTTTGGCATATAAATGATAAACGGATCGAAGTGTTTTTGTATCTCGCTGATTCCGGGCAGAATAGCTTGCTGGATCGTATTTGCATACCGGATGCTTGCCCTGATTTCCTTATTTTGTCTTTCCAGCCACAGCCTTTGTTGGTTTATCTTTTTATTTGCCCTTACAATGTTCAGTATCATGAATGTGAGAGCAAGGATAAACAGGGTTGTTAAAATCAATCCTGTAATAAGATATCTTTCCCTTAGTTGTTTTGCCTCAAGAAGTGCATTCTGCTCATTGATTTTTGCCTTATTCAGGGCGATCTCCATCTTTTGTTCTTTTGTCAGTTCTTCAACCTCCTGGAGGGTTGTAACGGTTCTTTCCAGTTCTTCGCTTTTTTCATTCAGTATTTTTTCTGTAAATTGTTTTTCAGATTTTGCCTGCGTGACTTTTTTTTCTGCCTCGGAAGTGATCTCTGCCATTCTCTGTTCTTTGATTTTTCGGTCAATTGCAGAATACAGTTCAAAATAAGCATGAGATCTTTCGTCGTTGCCGAGTTTTTCATATATATCAAAGGCCACGCCATAGCAACGTTTGAGAAGGGAAAGATCATTCAGCTCTTTTGATAATCCGATAGCATCTTCTATGTGTTCAATAGCACTGTCGTAACCGCCGATTTCGTTTTCGGCAAGAGCAATGTTTGCCAGCACATTGATGATTTCGGCTTTGTTGTTTATCTGCCGTCGAAATTCCAGCTCTTTTTTTAGGTGAAATATTGCTTTTGGATAATTTTCTGCCTCCAGGTAAACCATGGCCAGACTGTTATGTGATATCATCTGACC
>JASFVU010000156.1:0-6575 GCA_050049665.1 Bacteroidales bacterium
TTCGAAACTGAGGGTCATGGGTTTGTTGATCCGGTAATAGGCGATAGCAAAAATGATGTCCTGAACAATGTCCGATCCTGCCTCACCGATGGCAATAAAATTGGTCAGGTGTGCATAAATAGCGTTCCCGTTCAGGGTATCTCTCTGAGTGCCGGCGGTCGACTTCTGGGAAAGAGAGGCTGACTTGATGTTACTGGTCAGAGAACCCGGAATATCTACTTTGAACCGTTCAGGTAATATTCCCATTTTCTCTTCCTGCCTGTCAAATTCATTCAGTTCACAGCTTTGAATCAGCAAAGCAATTGTTATTCCTACTGGAAAAAGTTTCAATATCGTTTTCATAATTCCTTACTATTTAAGATTAATACTTTCTTCATTAAACCGGTTCTGTTAATACCACACAACACAGGAGAAACACCCTGATCGGAAACCGGATTTTTTTTACAGGATCAAATCTTATCCGGGAATGGATAAAAGAAAAGAAGTAAAGGGCTTGTCAATCAACGTAGATTGTGTCTGAAACGACCATGCAGACGGCAAAATATCCCAAAGCACCATTGCTCATATTTGTCGGGGCATTCCCATGTTGAACATCAAATACCCCTCCGCGCCATTCGGTTTCTATAAGCATGGAACGAAGAAAGGCCTGGTAACCCTCCGAAAGACTGTATTTTTTTCTCACCAGTACCGTTCCTTCCGGAAACCAGATAATCTGTTTTTCCGGACCGTAGATCTTATTGACATCTACATTGTCAAGGGTAAAAAAAGTCTCCCGGGCATAACAATTGCCGTATCCGGAACAAAAATCAGGCACTGCAGCCCAGTTATAATCTACCTCCAGCATGGCGGGCTGACCGGATTCCCCGTGTACGTATCTCAGGAGTTCATCCTCTTCATTCCCGGTTATAACAGGGTCTGCCAAAGGGGTGACGGAAACGGCCCGTGCCGCAGCCTCAAATAATGAATCTTCATATAAGATGCTGAGATTGTATTCTCTTCCGACAACAGCCTGAAAAGGTGCAGAATAATACACACCGGGCTCCCCGGCCGATTCGGTAAAAGCATAGGTTTCGTCGTCGCTTGTAACAGTAACATTTGCCCCGGTGGCAGGCTGGATTTCCTGGTTCAGTTCCGGGTTTGTAACCGAAAGATGAATATAATGCGGTTCGTTTTCGTTGGTAAGCATACCATCTACCACGAGCCTCCTGACATTGTCTGACTTTATATCCCAGGAGTATTCCTTTTCACAACCGGGGATCATCATGAATAAGCACAAACACATTCCATATAAAATCTTTCTGTTCATCAGAAGCTGAATTGGTAATTAAACGAAGGCAACAATTTAAACGTATATCTCACGGAAGAGGTCTGATCAGGCGGATCCAACTTATCTGCCGGAATCAGAAGTTCATCATCCACAACTGTTTTATTAAAGTTTATCATGAATGGATTTTCCCTGCCCAGCATGTTATAAAGAGCAAAGGTCAGGCTGTGATTGAATTTTCTGTTCTTTTTATTCAGGCGTATGGTGGTTGAAAGGTCAAAGCGGGTGTAGGGAGGTAACCTGTCGTTATTGCGTTCCGAAAATACGGGAACCTGATACCCTCTGTAATAATAAAATGATGTCGGGGTGGTCACTGCCGCCCCCGATGCCTGGGTTAAATTAACCGACAGCAGCCAGCGAGGCCTTAGTTGATAAGTCATGCTCATATTCAATACATGAGGCCTGTCCTGTGAAGCTGGATATACGCTGCCATTATTCAACTCTTTAAAATCCATGAAAACCCTGGAGTAAGTGTATGCAATTTCACCGTTCAGTTTTTTACCTTCTTTCTGAAGGGCTATTTCAAAGCCGTATGTCCACCCGTCGCCCTGCCTTATTTCACCTTCTATCTGAGGATTTACCAGCATGCTCGCATGATATTCATACCCGATCTGGTTGTACAGCCATTTATAATAAACATCGCTATGCAAAGTAAACCGGTTCGATGCAAAGGAATGTACATACCCGACATCCAGAATATCGGCATACTGAGGTTTAATATTCGGACCTGCCGGCAGCCATACTTCAAGGGAATTGAACGGGCTGATGGAATTTGTGATCAGATTGATGTACTGGGTTGTTCTGTCATAGCTGACTTTGATACTTGAATACCGTCCGGTCCTGATGGAGGCTGACAACCGGGGCTGAATACTGATATCGTTAAAAAACCGCTCTCCTTTTTCATAATTGGTGATGGAATCCTGCACATAGTCATCGTTAAAATATACAACAAAAGACTCGCCGTAATTCGACCAGGACGTAAACCGCAGACCATAGTTCAGCTTCAGCCACGACAAAACCTCATGCTCTGCCCCGGTATACAGTACAACCTCGCCTGAATTTACAGGAGATACCTGGTATTCATCGAGCTGATAGAATGAATAATAGTTGCCGGGATTGAACCTGTAGACACCCAATTTTATCCCATAGTGCCATTTCATAGCCGGTGTGGCATAAAAGGTCAGCTCTTCTTTCAGACTTGCGTTGGATATCTCCGAATTCCAGTATTCCCCTTTTTGTATGGATGAGTGGAGATAATAATCATATTTGCTTGAATAAACGGTCGTATTCATAAATACCCTTGAACCGAAAATATGGTTCCACCGTATGGTGGCAGTTGTATTGCCCCAGTTTATCCCACTGGTGTCGGCACTTTCACCTTTATTGCGGTAGTTGTCCTGTCCGTTGTAAAAAGTGACGAACAGGCGGTCTTTTTTCCCCAGCCGCAGGTTGACCTTTGTCGTAAAATCATAAAAATAAAGGTTCAGCAAATTTTCCTGTGAAGGTTTCAGGTACAGGTCGAAATAAGACCGGCGGGCCGAAAAGAAAAATGAACTGGCACCCTTTTTAAACGGACCCTCCAGTGATGCACGGGCTGAAATTATACCGATACTTGCCGATCCTGAAAACTGATTTCTGTTTCCGTCGTTGGTTCTTATATCCACAACCGAAGAAAGACGGCCTCCGTATTGTATCGGGAAGTCGGCCTTATAAATGTCAACACTTTTGACTGCTTCGGGTATAATGGGAGTAAAAATTCCCAGGAGGTGAGAAGGATTGTATACGGTGGCATCATCCAGTAAAATGAGGTTCTGATCATAGTTTCCTCCGCGAACATGAAAATAGCTGGATCCGTCTCCGTAAAAAGTGATGCCCGGTTGAAATTCAAGTGTTTTAATAACATCCGACTCTCCCATCAATGAGGGCTGATACTTTACAAAAGAAGGAACTATGGCCGATTGTGATGCCTTCATCTTAAAGATCATCTCTTCTTTCCTGACAGCAGAAATGGTCACTTCTCCCAGTTCCTGGGGACTTGACTCCATTCTGAAATCAAACTTTACATTGGTTGATAACTCAATTTCTTTCTCAATATCCTCATAACCTATATAAGAAAGTACGAGGGAATATCTTCCCGGGGGAAGCGTAAGCGAGAAATAACCGTAATTATTCGTAATAGCCCCCAATTCAAGTTCCCTGATATAAATGGCAGCGCCTATCAGGACCTCACCTGTTTTCCGGTCTTTGATGTATCCGTTCAGACTGACTTTCTTCTCTTTTTCTTCAGAGGCAGCATCAGCAATAACAGGGCCTTTTTTCAAAACAACATAATCGTCTATCAATTCATACTTTACAGGCAGAGGGTTGAACAACTCCTGTAAAATATTGTATAAGGACACATTTTCATACCTGACCGTTATTTTTTCGTTAACAGGGATCTTCTTTGAGCTATATGAAAAATGTATATCTGCCTTTTTCTCAAGATCAGCCAAAACATTCCCGAGGCTTTCTTCTTCATACCGGACAGTAATTCTCCCTGAGAGGGAAGTATACTGACTACGCAGGATCTGTGTCTGGAACATGAAAGAAAAAAGAACTATCACAGGGAGGTGGTATTGTCTCAGTACAGGCATGTGTATCTTACTCAGCATCCTTCGCCGGAAATGATGATTTTATTTCTGTCTTCCCTGATCTCCAGATCAAGTGTCGATTCAAGTACCTTTAACACGGTTTGCAGGTCCTCATTCTCAAAACTTGTGGTGAAAGTACAGTTCCCAAGTCCCTGACCTTCCAGGACAATCTCTTTATGGTATACATTTTCCAGTATACCCGTAACGATGCCAAGACTGTCATTATGAAAAACCATGTTCCTTGTTTTCCAGGAGATATAGTTCCGGTCGGTATTCTGGTATTTTTTCACTATGTTCAGTTGCTTATCAAATTCCGCTTTTTCCCCGGTTACCGCAATGACCTTTTTATGTTTTACATCCTTATCGTACAAACTCACTTTCCCTTCGGAAACCGTCACTTCAATGGCATCCATCTTACGATAGGCCCTGACGTTAAAGGCTGTTCCCAACACCCTGATCTCAGCTTTATCAAGCCGGATAATAAACGGACGGTCAATGTCTTTTTCCACTTCAAAATAAGCTTCCCCCCGAAGATTCACGGTGCGATTTTCTTTGCCGAAATTGTTCTTGCTATAGGTAAGCCTCGAACCGGCATTCAGGGTGACAACACTTCCATCCGGTAATTCGATTTTCGTTGTCTCGGCATATTTTGTTTTAACTGCATACTGCCGGCTGTACTTTATTCCTGCCAGGATGAGGCCAACCCCGATGATGATCGCGGCAGCAATACGCACCAGGGCTTTTAAATACAATTTCCTGCCTGTTCTGCCGGAAGCATACAGGATCGCCCGATGGTGCTCCCATTCACGATCAATATTGATCTCAGACACCGGATCTGTTTTTTCAGTGAGGTTCCAGGACTTCTGCAGTAGTTCAAATTCTCTGCGGTTCTCTCCGGAAGCACTGATCCATTTCCTCACCTTCGCCTGTTCCTCCGAACCGGCTTCCCCGGCAAGGAATTTTGTAAGTAAAACAAAATCAATATGTTCGTCCTTCTTTTTCATACTTATCCGGTAATACCACACATTATCTGTCAGATACCCTGATCCTTTACCATAGGTTTTTCAATATTAAAAATAATAGCAGATGTATGTAATCTTTTAAATTGTCTCTCAGCGTTTTTAATGCTTTGGACATTTGTGTCTCAACTGTTTTCACGGAAATATTCAAATAATCGGCTACTTCACCGTATTTTTTCCCTTCAAAGCGATTCAATACGAATACCTCCCTGCATTTTTCAGGCAATGAATTGATCACCTGCCATATTTTACTTTCCAGCTCGGCCGCTTCAATTTGTTCTGTGTGCTGAGAAAAATCGGAATAATCATGAGCCTCACTGATATCGGCATCAGATTTATATTTCCTGCTGTCACGGATATGGTTCATGCAGCGGTTATAGACCGATGTAAACAGGTATGATTTTGCGGGTTTATCAAAATCATACTCTTCACGCTTCTCCCAGATATTAACAAATACATTATGCACGATCTCCTTACAGGTATCGAGATCTGAGATATACTTCAAAGCAAAATAGCATAAAGAAGAAAAGTACATGCGAAACATTTCTTCGTATTTGGAATCGACGCTATTTCCGGTTGCAGCAGTCATTTCTTATCACCCGTTCATAACAGTGAAAATACAGAGAAAATTTCAGGGTTTCAAAGTCAAATATCCACAGCCTTCTCAGGCCGGTAATCGGATTTTGCTGAAATTAAACGAATAATTGAGTGATGCCATAACAGATCAAATCTCAAATCCCGGATTTCAATTGTCAAACTCCAAATCCTTTAAAGGAACTTTTGAGTATTGATATTTGATCATTAGAGCTTAATTGTGATTTGGAATTTGTTTTTTGGGATTTACCACATCATCCTTTTTTACTTTGCCTCAAGGTTTATTACAGCATCCTTCAGTCCTTCAGATTGTGCCTTCAGGGTGATCTCTCCATCTTCCCCGTCGGACTGAAGCACAACAAGGCATTTGCCGTTGAACGCCCTGCGAAAAGATGCCTTAAAAGGTTCATGACTGGTCTGACTGCCATTGTCTACCCCGGCAATAAAGGCATTGCCTCCTGCATTAAAATTGACAAGATTATCGGCATGAGGAACAAAATTTCCGTCAGCATCCAGTATCTCTACCGTAACAAATACCATATCCCGGCCATTTGCATCGATTGCTTTTCGGTCGGCAGAGAGTGAGATCAATGCAGGTTCTCCGGCGGTTTTTATAATTTTTTCCATTACTTTCTTATCATTCGTCCTGCCAATAGCCTTTAGTGTCCCCGGAACAAACGGAAGACGCCAGAATACATGCAGGTCCTCTCCCTGCTTTGTTTTTGTACCCTGTGACTCACCATTGAGGAAAAGCTCCACTTCTTCACAATTAAAATAAGCCCAGACATCGACCGTATCACCTGCATTCCAGTTCCAGTGAGGAAATACATGAAGCACAGGTTCGTCTGTCCATTCACTTTTGTACAGATAGTAAGTATCTTTCGGGAAACCGGCGAGATCGATTAATCCGAAATACGAACTTCTGGATGGCCAGCCATAGGGAGTCGGTTCTCCAAGGTAGTCAAAGCCTGTCCATATATACATGCCTGAAAGATAATCGTATTCCCT
>JASFVU010000157.1:0-6549 GCA_050049665.1 Bacteroidales bacterium
GTCATAGTCAGTTCGTCGCTGATGGTAACGACTTCTGTTTCATAGGTCTCGTCAACGGCAAGGCTGATGATGGCATTTCCCCCGGGAAGTGCGGCATCTATGTGAATTTCGTAATGTTTCCCTGCTTCGGGAACGGGAATATCGCCCGACAGGTTTTTGGTTTGAGTGGTTCCGCTACCGTCATCATAAGTCAGGGTTGACTCGATGTGCAGGGGCCCTTCACTAAAAAAACCGGCTCTTGTTTCGTCCATCCCGAAAACCAGCGATCCGCCGGAATTTGATACGGAGGTTGAGTAACCGGTAAAAACACCGGCAACGTTTTCAGAGTAAACTACGGTGATCATGATGTTGGCCAGGGAACAGGTAATCGTTGCGGTTGTTTCCTGACCTGCAGAAATGGTAAAATTTTCCGTCCTTCCAAAATAATAGGGATTTTCAAATTCAGCAGGCAAATTGTTGTCCGAATGTGCGGTTGCATAGTATATTCCTTCAGGAAGCTCAATAGTTTCCGGAACCTCGCTGATCCCATTATACCCGATCATAAGCTCATCCAGATCATTGTAAATTTCAATGATGAACTCATCCAGGTCGGCAGCTTTCAGGCTGTTGTAAACACCCGGTGCTGCTACCGATAATCCGACATTCAGAGAAAGCCTGCCTGGCGATGAAGAAGGCAGATCGTTGTTTTCAGTGCAGGTAACAAATAATAACAAAGAGAGTGCTGTCAGCACTTTGCTGAGATAATTAAAATAGATATGTTTCATAGTAATAAATTGATAGTTGAAAATTACAGTTAACGTTTTCGTTATGTGTGCCAAGATATTTTAAAAATGGATTTTTCACAAATTCTGGTGTTGGAAATTTCTAAAATATAATCAGTCTAAATAATGAAATGCAACGGAGCCTGTCCATCATAAATATGACTGAAATCTTTTTAATGAAAGAATTGCGTTTAATTTTGCAGAAATTCTCAAATCTATTGGTATGTCAATCAAAAGAATAAAAATCAAGGAATTAATTGCAAAGGGCGGACCGGATGATCATGTGCTGGTAAAAGGCTGGGTGCGAACATTCCGGAGCAACAGGTTTATCCATGTAAATGACGGGTCGACAATAAACAATATACAGGCGGTAGTGGATTATGAAAATTTTGATGAAAAAGAACTTCGGCGCATTACTACGGGAACCTGTATTGAGATCGAAGGGAAGCTCGCCGAATCGATGGGAAAAGGGCAGAGACTGGAGATCCAGACAGAAAAATTCAGGATTCTGGGCGACAGTAATCCGGATGAATATCCCTTGCAGCCGAAAAAGCACAGTATGGAATTTCTGAGGAAAATTGCTCATTTGCGTCCCCGTACCAATACTTTTGGGGCCGTACTGAGGATCAGGCATGCCTTATCATTTGCTATTCACAAGTACTTTAACGACAATGGCTTTGTATATCTGCATACCCCGATCATAACAGGCTCCGACTGCGAGGGTGCAGGAGAGATGTTCCGGGTAACAACCCTTGACCCTGTGAAGCCACCATTGACAAAAGAAGGTGAAATAAACTATACCGAAGATTTTTTCGGAAAAGAGACCAACCTGACCGTATCGGGACAACTGGAAGGGGAGTTGGGTGCCATGGCGCTGTCAGACATTTATACGTTCGGGCCTACTTTCAGGGCGGAGAATTCAAATACGCCACGCCACCTGGCTGAGTTCTGGATGATAGAACCTGAAATGGCTTTCTATGATCTGAAGGACAATATGGATCTGGCCGAAGATTTTTTGAAAAGTGTTGTGAGGTATATATTGGAGAACTGCAGTGACGACCTGGAGTTTCTGGCAAACATGTACGACAAGGAATTACCGGCAACCCTGGAATTTGTTATCAACAACGATTTTGCACGAATTACCTATACTGAGGCTATTGACATTCTGGTCCGGTCGGGACAGAAATTTGAATTCCCTGTTTCCTGGGGTGTTGATCTGCAGACGGAACACGAACGTTACCTTGTGGAAAAACATTTCAGACGGCCGGCCATTATTACCGATTATCCCAGGGATATCAAGGCTTTTTACATGAAGCAGAATGACGACGGGAAAACGGTTGGGGCAATGGATGTGCTGTTTCCCAGGATAGGGGAGATTATCGGCGGATCGCAAAGAGAAGAAAATTATGACAAGCTGGTGAAGAGAATAAAAGAGTTGGAACTCAACGAGAAGGATTTTTGGTGGTACCTCGACACAAGGAAGTTCGGAACAGCCCCCCACAGCGGGTTCGGACTTGGGTTTGAGCGTATGGTCCTGTTTGTTACGGGCATGGCCAATATCAGGGACGTGATCCCGTTTCCGCGTACACCGAAAAATGCTGAATTTTAAGGGTTATTGAATTGTATTTCCGCAGGCGTTTCATGTTATGTCAGAGCACTGATTGAGTGCAGGCAGTTGAAACACATTTACTGAAACTGTTATTCTGCTACCAATATTGCCCCTCCGGGGTGCCGTTCTGAAGATTTGTTCATGTAGGGTCACGATATATCGTGACCGGAAAAGACATATGCTTCAGGGTTTTCCAAATTCCGGACACCATTGCCTTATCCTGAAACAGGTCTGCACAAAATGTAAACGGAAGAAACCTTTTTCCCGGAACAAAAACCACTCCTGACCGGTTATTTGTTGAAACAGTATATTCTTTACATAAATAAACTATTTATTTCATGGCATTTTTCTATTTTTATATTCAATGATTGAGTAAACGTGTCTGAGTGATGTTGAAGCAGAAATTACAACAGAAACTTCTTCAGAAGCTTTCGCCGCAGCAGATACAAATGATCAAGTTGCTGGAGATTCCTACTATGCAGCTTGAGCAGCGGATAAAGAAAGAACTGGAAGAAAATCCCGTTCTTGAAGAAGGCAGGGAAGAACCGGATACCGACCTTGGTTCTGAGGATGAACCTGTGGAGAACGAGAAAGACGGCGATAACGAGGAGTTTTCACTTGAGGATTACATTGAGGACGATGAACTTCCTTCTTACAAAACAGCTTCCCAGAATTATTCAAAAGATGAAAGAAGAGAGGAAATACCATTTTCGGTAGGTTCTACCTTTCATGAATTTCTTGAAGCACAGCTCGGGTTGCGTAAGCTGGACGAAAGACAGCATGCTCTTACCGAATATCTCATAGGCAATATTGATGAAGACGGTTACCTGCGGAGAGAAATTGAATCGATTGTAGACGATCTTGCTTTTTCTTTGAATGTAACCACTACTGAAGAAGAGCTACTGGAATTGCTCAGGATCATACAGGATTTTGACCCGGTTGGAGTTGGTGCCCGTGACCTGAGAGAATGTCTGCTTCTTCAGATACGGGCAAAGGATCAGGAGCAACCGGATATCGCCCTGGCTACAAAAATTATCAGGCATCATTTTGATGAATTTACAAGAAAACATTATGATAAGATCAAGAATAAGCTTGGCATAAATGATGATGAACTGAAAACAGCAATTGATGAGATATTAAAGCTGAATCCCAAACCGGGAAGTGCTTTCAGTGATCCCCTGAATAAAAATTCCTTTGCCATTGTTCCCGATTTTATCCTTGAGTCGAATGACGGTGAATTCCAGATCAGCTTAAACTCAAGAAATACTCCTGATTTACGGCTCAGCAAGACCTATTCCGATATGTTGCAATCCTATGTTGCGAACAAGGATAAAAATTCTCCCGAACAGAAAGAAGCCATACATTTTGTAAAACAAAAGCTTGATTCGGCCCGGTGGTTCATAGATGCCATTCGTCAAAGACAAAATACCCTTATGGTAACGATGAACGCGATTGTCGATTACCAGTATGATTACTTTATTGACGGAGATGAAACTTTATTGAAACCAATGATACTCAAAGATATAGCAGACAGAACCGGTTTGGATATCTCCACCATATCGCGGGTGGCAAACAGCAAATACATACAAACTCATTTCGGTATTTTTCCTTTGAAATATTTTTTTTCCGAAGGCCTTCAAACCGAATCGGGAGAGGAGGTTTCGAGCAGGGAAATAAAAAAGATACTGCATGAGTGTATTGAAAATGAAGATAAAAAGAAACCGCTTACTGATGATAGACTGGCAGTTATATTACAGGAAAAGGGCTATCACATAGCCCGCAGGACAGTTGCCAAGTACCGGGAGCAATTAAATATTCCCGTAGCCCGCATGAGAAAGGAATTGTAATGAAGCAGACAGCAAAGTTTATATCTTATGTTTTTCATCCGATCATGATGCCACTGTTCGGTTTGATCATTATATTTCATTCCGGGGTCTATGCTATTGATATTCCTGTGGAATATAAAAGGTTTGTATATTCCGCAATACTGTTGTGCGACGTTTTGCTCCCATTAAGTATCATCCCCGGACTGATCTATTTCAGGCGCATAAAGAACTATACACTGGATGTAAGAAGGGAAAGGCTGATCCCATTGTTTTTCACCACTATTTGCTTTTATATTGGGTATTATTTTGTATCCAAGATGGCTCCGGTAAGGTTAATAAACCTGTTTTTATTTTCATCCACGGTTGTGGTGCTCGTCATTTTATTTATTTCTCTTTTCTGGAAGATCAGCATACACATGGCCGGCATAGGAGGACTAACGGGAATGATTATTTCCATTTCGTTTATTTATGGTCTTGACACTGCAATATTGCTGAGTATTGTGATCTTTATTGCCGGTTTGTTAGCCTCTTCACGCCTTGCTCTGAATGCTCACAACATTCTGCAGTTACTTGCCGGCTTTTTTGTCGGGGGAGTTTTTGTATTCGGACTTATGTTACGGTTGCTTAGCTGATTCACCGGGTCTGTGTTTTCCCAATACCTTTAATTTTTGAAGAGCACCTTCAATGGAAAATTCATTCTGATCCATTGCCACAAAGAGATCTTTTGAAGAGAGATATTGTGCAAGGTATTCCTGTTCGGTCTGACGGGGAGTCGGTATTAGCACGGCGGTCTTTTTCATAGCCAGCAGATCCATGATGGTGCTGTAACCCGAGCGACAAATAATAACAGCCGAATCAGCGATCAATGTCATTAATTCATCCGAAGGCAGGTGATTGTACCATTTTACGGGGAGTGAAGAAGTTTCATCCGGTTTTCCCCGTACTACAACATAATCATAATCATCCGGAATATGTTTCAGTTGTGTTTTTATCATATCCTCAAACGTTGTTCTCTGGTTTTCCGGTCCGGAGATAAGGAACAGTATTTGATTTGGTTTGACTCTTATTTTTTTTCTGTTGTATTCGGCCGGCTTAAACCTTGACAGGACACCTATGTAGCTTATTTTGGTCTTTGGCAGTGAGCCGTGTGATAACGTTCCGGTATATCCACCATCCTCTTCCTGGTCGGGGATCCAGCATTCATCATACTTTTCAATGAACCGGTGATTAATTTTATTCAGGATCTTGTTCAGCCTTTGTAATGCGGGTGGAGGAATAATGTTTACCTGGTGGGTCAGGAAAATTGAATGGATGTACTTATTCCACAAACCGTAACAATTGTCCGACAGAACAAGACCGATGTTGTATTTTCCGATGATTTTTTTGAGAGCCAGATGCTCACGGATAATTTGTATCAGAAAAGCAGGCAGTTGCCAGAAAAGGGATAGCAGTAAATTCCTGCCTGTGTCAAACCTGATCCTGGCATAGGGTATTTCAAGGGTTATGATTTCCGGAAATTCGGCACTCAATATCTTCAAATGCCGGGGACTGCCCGCTATAAATACATTTTTCCCTTCCTCAATAAATCTGCGGATAAGGGGAATAATTCTTGTGGCGTGCCCCAGGCCCCAGTTCAGGGGAACCACTAACATATTATTTTGGGGTCTTTTTAAAGGCACTTTCAGGAAGATATTGTTACGGCAATACCTGTTTTTTTAACTTCACCGGCGATTTCCCTGAGTTTTTCTTCCGGAATTCTTTCGATCGAATCAATTGGAGTATCGCGGGCAATGGTATATATCATCACTAGCAGAGGCCGGATTTTTTTTATGAGTTTCAGCCATGCGGTAATTTCCTGCCTTGTGGAGTTATCAAAAGAATATCCTTTGTATCTGCCACGGACAAAAAGTGTTTGTATTGTGAGGTTTTCTTTAAATGTCTGCAATTGTTTCACAATCTGTTCCAATGAGAAATTACCTGCAGGACAGTTGATCCTGCGGATTGTTTCTTCGTTTGCCGAATCAAGTTTAAGAATGTTATAATCCGCTTTTTCCAGGGCATTGTGAATTTCGCTCCTGCCGATCAGTGTGGCATTTGATAATACGGCAATCTTCGTGTCAGGACAGTACCTTTGCCGCAATTCCAGCGTGTCGTCAATGATTCCCGGGAAATCCGGATGAAGCGTGGGTTCCCCGTTTCCCGCAAACGTAATGGTATCAATCGGTTTTTTCTTTTTCTGATAATCAGCCAGTCTTTTTTCAAGTTTTGTTTTTACTTCATGACGTGATGGCAATGACGAGTCTTTTTCCGGATTTGTGGCACCGGTAAATCCGCATTCGCAGTACAGGCAATT